>NZ_JAEQCX010000130.1:659-20252 GCF_020738035.1 Microcoleus sp. PH2017_28_MFU_U_A | reverse complement strand
TATTCCAACCTTAGCAGAACTTGCGAGTGAAAAAGCTACCCACAATTGAGCAACAATGGGTAGATTTGTCCAAGAATCAAGTTACAGTTTCTAGCCCCCAATTTTCTTCGGCAATTTCTTGAATCACGATATGCGTATGCTCTGGTTTCTTGCCCAGAATCCGCCCAAGTGAATCAGTCACTTCGGCTACGAGCTGAGCTTTCTGCTCCCTCGTGGCCCCTTTGGTAATCTGGATATTGACGTATGGCATAGTCATTGGTGCGACAGAATTTTTGGATTGTATCAACTAGGCAAAACCGCCATTTACCCCTAGATTTTGGCCAGTCACCCAACTCGCTGATTCACTGGCCAAAAACAGCACCACCCGAGAAATATCGACTGGCTCACCAATCCGGCCCAGTGCCGACATGGCGGCTAATCGCTGGATGGTTTCTTCGCTTTTCCCCTCTAAAAACAGATCGGTATTGGTCGGCCCGGGCGAAATCGAATTCACGGTGATGCCCCGCGCGCCGACCTCCTTGGCAAAGACCCGCGTTAACTGCTCAACGGCGGCTTTCGTGGCGGAATAAACGCCATAGGTTGGTAGCATTAGGCGAGTCACGGACGAAGAAAAATTGATCGCGCGACCATTCGCTTCTAGCCGCGTGGCCGCCTCTTTTAGACCGAGAAAAACGCCTTTGACATTGATTTGAAAAATCCGATCGAAATCTTCCTCCGTCGTATCTTTCACTAATTTGTAGATATTGATGCCCGCGTTGTTAACTAAAATATCAACCTTGCCATACTGGGTAATCGCCGCATCAAACAGAGCCGTCATATCGCTCGGTGAGGCGACATTGGCACGCACAGCGATCGCCTGCCCTCCAGCGCTTGTAATCTGATCCACCACCGCTTTAGCAGCCGCTTCACTCCCTGAGTAGTTAACAATCAGGCTGCACCCAGCTTTGGCCAAATCCTGGGCAATGATGCTGCCAATACCCCGCGAAGAGCCGGTCACGATCGCGACTTTACCTGATAAATTGTTCATCGACTTTAACCTCCCTAAATAACATGGGAACTAATCCGACTTATCATAGATCAACCAACTATTGACCAATTTAGTTTGTATCAGTTTCTACTGTTCTTGATAATTCCAGAGCAGACCGCCATCGACAAAGAGCGTCGTGCCGGTGACATAATCAGCATCAGCAGAAGCCAAAAAAGCCACCATGGCGGCCACATCTGCCGGTTGCCCCAAGCGCTTGAGGGGAATATTTTGCAGCAGGGCGTTGAGTTTGGTGGGATCATTCAGCAGCTTGGTGTTGATCGGGGTTTCGATCGCCCCCGGCGCCACATTATTAATCGTGATCCCCAACGGCGCTAACTCTACGGATAGATTGCGGGTGAGCATTTTTAAGGCTCCTTTGCTAGCACAGTACGCGGCAAAATGCGGAAACGGCAACTCTTCATGCACCGAGCTAATGTTGATCACTTTACCGGGATGCTGAACGGCCATGCAATGCTGCACAAAAGCTTGGATGGCAAAAAATATCCCCTTCAGATTCACATTCATCACCGCATCGTAATCAGCTTCGGTGACATTCCAGAAATCGGCATTTTTCTCAATGCCCGCATTATTGACCAAAATGTCAAGCTGGCCGAAGTGGTCAACGCTTTCTGATACGAGGCGCTGGACATCGGCAAGGCTGCCCGTATCGCCTTGCAGGGTGAACCCATCCACCATGTGACATTTGCCTCCAGCGGCTTTTACTTGAGCCAGCGTGGCCTCCGCACCTTCTGGGTGGGAGCGGTAGTTAATCACGACGCTAGCACCTTCCTGGGCTAAGCGAATGGCGATCGCCTGTCCAATGCCTTGACTACTGCCTGTCACTAGCGCTACTTTTCCTTCCAGTTTCATGGTTTTAGTCCTCAAGGATAGATAGGGGTTGACTGAAATAAAACGGAAATAATCGATCTTGTGATCGAGCTTGGGCAATCAAAGCAGCTCTAGTTCGGATTAAATTTTTGAGTGATTAAGGACAAGGGGATTGGGTCATGCTTAAATCTTGTAAACGCTTTATAAGCGGCCCATGTGACCACTTTGATAGGCGACAATGGCTCTTTGGATCTCCTCATCTGTGTTCATCACAAAGGGACCTTGAGAAACAACTGGCTCGTTCAGGGGTTCGCCTGCTCCGAGGAGGTAATGCAAGCCAAGCTCATTGGCTTGTACGATCGCAGTTTCGCTTCCTTGTTCAAGCAGTGCGACATCCAGGGCTTCTAAGTGCGATCGCCCTGCCCCAAACTCGCCGCTCCCCTGAATCACATGCACAAAGGCATGGTGGGAAGGCGGCAGGGTATGGATAATTTTTCCCAGCGGTGGCAGCGTTACATCCAACAATGTCACGGGAGTCAAAGGCTGGAGGGGAGATTCCAACCCAAAGGCAGAGCCAACCACCACTCGCGCTTTACCGCCTGTGGGATTGACATATTCCGGCACCAAGGCTGAGTCTAAATGCAGCGCAACAGGCTGGCTCCACTTGTGCTTCGCCGCTAAATTGACGAAGATTTGTGCCCCATGACAGAGTGTGCCTGGCGGACTGGGAATTTCTTCGTGCATTAGTCCGCTACCTGCTTGAGTCCAGTGTAAATCGCCGGGATGAATGAGGGCGCGATCGCCTAAACTATCCCGATTTTGAAACGATCCTGCTGAATCCTCGAACATGTAAGTAACGGCAGAAAACCCGGCATGGGGATGGGGCGGAAAGATCGGTGCCCGCATGTAGAAATGATCCAACTGGATAAACGGATCGATACCATCCCCCAGATTGTGCCGCCCCAGACTGTAAGCGCGGAATTCTGGGCGATCGCTCATTACCTCCGCTCGGATAATTTGAATGACGCGACGTTGTTCTACTTGTACCTGCATCCGCTGGGTCTCCTGCTCAATTACATTAGTTTGGCGAGTATTTCTTCATACATGATGGTTTGAATCGTCTGTCCGGTACCTTCCGACCACGAATTAGCCAATTCTGCCATCACTTGATTCGTTGAAGTCAGGGTGACACCATGCTTTTCCATTCTTCTCAGGGCAGTTTCATCCGCGATCGACGTGGGGGAACCCCCGGCATCCACTACCACCTGCACTTCAAAGCCGTCTTCGACTGCACTGATGGCAGGAAAGACGATGCAAACGTCATTGGTTAAACCCGCCATAATCAATTTTTTTCTGCCTGTTGCCAGGACTGCATTTCTGTAATCGTCGTACTCCCAGCAGTCCACCACGCCCGGACGTTTTACTCGTTTCTCGTAGGCAACTGGCGCGATTTTCTGTAAATCGTCGAGCAGTAATCCTTGAAAATTAGCTTCCATGCTGCTGGTCAACACAAGCGGCATTTCAGTTTCTACTGCCGTGCGAGCCAAGGCGCGGGTATTTTGCACGATATCCTCACGGGGTAAGTTAAGCGCGAGTTTGATAGTACCTTGCTGATGGTCGATCAACAACATCACTGCATTTTCGATCGTAAATTTGTTTTTCATTGTTGCTCTCTACGGGTTAATACCAGACTTCAACAGGATGGAACTAGAGTTTCGTGTGGGCACCGTCGCAGAAAGGCGCATTACCTGAATGTTTGCAAAGGCAAAGAGCAACCTGCTTAGGTTCAGCGAGTTCAAAGGTGACAGGTGTAAAGGTTGTACCTTTGTGCCCGCCATCGCAGAAGGGCTGATTGGCTGACAAACCGCAACTACACCAGTGGTAATTGCCAGCTTCTAGGGATATGACCATCGGCTTTTTATCGAAAACCGTAGGTTCTGTCGAGATCGATTCAGACATGGATATTTCTCCTAAATAATTTCTAAGCAAACATTGCTAAAATTTCCGGTGAGGGAGAAACATTACCTTTTGCCAATAGGTCCCGATCTCTCAATGCGGCAGCGACACGAGCAACATTTGCGCCATGATGCCAAGCGGCTTGCATCATTTCTTCGGTAATGCCAACGGGTTCCATTTGCGAGCCGCCAGAACGACCATGCGGCCCCCAATGCATTCCTGCCACTTGGAAGCCTGGTGTTGTTTTGGGTAGTGTCACGAGAATCATTCCTGCCGCCGCAAAAGCACCTAACAATCCCAACTGAGCTAATTCGGAACCTGCGCCACAATCGCCGTAGCCACCGCCGACGGTAAAGACACCGCCAACTTTACCTACCATTTCGTCCGTTAACCACAGTTTCTCGCAGACCTCCTCAATGAACTTCTTGACTCGTGCATCAGCAGTCCGATGACGGACGGGAGAACCCATGACGATCGCATCGGCGACGCGCACATCATCGGCTGTCGCTTCAGATGCTTCTTTGCAGATAACTTCTGTGCCTTCAACAGAACGCGCTCCATTCGTAATAGCTTCAGCCATTCGCTTGGTGTTACCAAAGCTTGAGGTATACACGATTAAAACTTTTGTCATTCTTTTTCCCTTTGTATTGATGAGACTGGCGATCTCTCTAGCAATCCTCGATCCCAATGGGCTAAATTTGCTGCCGCCTCATAGGTGCTTTGCAGAAACATCATTAGCGTTGCTTCTGGATCGGCTGCCTGCCGGACAACTTCATAGCGCATTACCCGCAACCACCGTTAAGTTTTTATGGGAGACAGAAAAGCGGGATGGATCGCGAGTAATTGCCGTCAATGTATGTCCTCGCTGCAAGGCTTCATTGAGAATTCGACTGCCGATCGTACCAGTTGGGCCAAACATGATGAGTTTCATACAATCTCTCCGGTTAATTCAGGTCGTTAAATCGTTTGACGCAATCTTTCCGTTAGTTTTATTCTCTATAGTCCCTCCAGTATTCTTAACATTTCATGGATTGATATATTAGGGGCAATCTTGATTACCAAGACAGCAATATCGGTCCACCAAACCTTCTCATTTCAGCAAAGAACTTACCTTGTGCGCCATCCTCTGGAAGACTTGCTAGATACACAGCCGTTTCGGCTCCTCGATCGGCTGTAAACGGTGCATTCGAGCCACCCATATCTGTTACTTATCCCTCTTGTCGGCTAGGGACACCAACAGATGAATCTGTGGGTAGAGGTCTAGCTGGAGCAATATAGGGAAATTCAGTCCTTAGATCGATCGGCGGCGGGACTTTATTCTGAAGTAAAGTATTGAAGAACAGCGTGTAAACGACTGTGCCAAAATCATCTTGTAGTCTCCGCCCATTGATGCCGGCAAACCCAAAACTGGCTGGAAGCAGTGGGTTAAAGGGAAGCACATCGGGAAATGACCAGTTTGCTACCATCTGCCCATAATTTGCCGGTCGGTCAGTGCTCTGTGCGACATGACAAATTTGAGTGACTAAGTTGATGACAGGCTGAGCAAAGTTGTCATAGTCTGTGTCTGGATCGGTAGAGTTATAGAGTAATGATCCTTCCGGGTTGTCATTGAACGTTGCCGCAAAATTGGGCTTGCCACAGCGATTCACCTGCGTCCAATGTCCGTGATCGTTGGCTGCAACCGTTGCATAAAAACTAAATGGTGTATTTGAGATGCGATCGAGGGGCAGTTCAGCAACGATCGCTAGAACATTAGTTGCTCCCGTTGTACTGGCTCCAGTGCTGAAACTTTCGGCATCCCAGACATTATTTTGGATGGCATTATCGAGACAAACACGGGCAGCAACCGCATCCAGGAAGAAAGGATCGCCTGCCAACCCTGTCCAGATCCGTCCTAGATTGGCAATAGGCGCAACCTCATTCACAGTCCCCTGCCCTAACTCTTGCCCTGTAGCGTGATGATCGCGGGCTGCTTCGCCGCTGAGGTAAGTGAGAGACCAAGATTGGGGGTTAGCATCTCCCTGAAAAACAAATCTGAAAACAACGTCAGATTTTGCATCGCCATCGGTATCAAACCGAAATTCGTAGGCTGTTTCAGGTCTAAAAGTATCCCATTGGGGTTGACCTGTAAACGGTGAAGGCAACCCAGCTAAAGGGCTAATAGTCATCACCGCGACAATCTTCTGGGGATCGTCGGCATTGAACAAATAAATGTCGCAGATGTTGATCCGGCTGTCTTGCCGAGATTCTGGCGAATCAAAATGGTGACTCATGCAATTTTTGGGGTGATGAGGACAAATGATTATTGAGCGAAAAGCTCTGCGGTACCTGTGTAGGGAAGTAACGGAATAACTTCAAATTGCATGACACCTGCTTGCGCCATCGGTAACTGAGCAATCATCGCGTTGATTTCTTCAACGTTATTTGCCTCGCATAACAATACAGCACCACTCTTATCAGCAATGTAGTGAATCGAGCGTAGACGATCGCTGGCATAAAGTTCCCAAACTTTTGCCGCCTCTGGCTTGACAACGGGTAAAACCTGTTCAATTTTGGTTTCAGCTTTAACACGTCCGACGATCAAAAATTGCACTGATTCACCTCATTGATAGACATATTCAACTTGCCAAGTTTCAGGAGTCTGCTGGTGCAATTGCCAATACACCTGGGCGATCGCATCGGGGTCAAATTTCGTGTCTGGGGCGATGGTTCCACAAATTGTCACAGTCGCCAGATGAATTCCGTCTGCTTTCAATTCTTCTGCTAAACCCAAAGCAAGATACCGGATTGCCGCCTTACCAATACCGAGCGAAATTAATTGAGGACTGGGATAGAGTGCCAAGCCGCCGCCCGTTAATAGAATCGTGCCGCTTTTTTGTTGCTGCATCCCAGGCAATACCTGTTGAATCGCGCTGATGGCTCCGGCAGCATTAACCTTGAAGTCTTGCACTAAATCTTTAGTAGTCAGACTCATCACAGAATCTAGTTTGAGCAGAGCTGCATTGTAGATCAAAACATCAGGATGACCGATCTGCTGCTGAACCTCGGTAAAGGCCGCTGAGATTGAGGCAGAATCAGCCGCATCAACCTCAAATCCAGTTGACACAATTCCGGCATCACTTAAGATTTTGGTGTATTCAGTCAACGCCTCTGGACGACGGGCTAAGAGTGCCATTTGATATCCTTCTAGTCCAAACCGCCGAGCAAGAGCCAAGCCAAGCCCTGGCCCCACACCCACCAAAGCACAAATTTTGTTCATCGGCTCACCTCATTCCACAAGGAGACATTGATCGTGACATTTAGAGCATGAAAATCCACCTGAATATTTTCGTGCTGTGCTAACTGGCGAGCGATCGCATAGCCTAGCCCTTTGTGACTGCCAGTAATGATTGCTACTTTCTGCATGATGGTCATCAACAACTCCCGATCAAATTTTGAATACGATTCGCCGTACCAACCCTTAAACTATTTGGTGAGTATGGGCAAACTGCTTTGGTTTGTTAAGCTTAATATTGAAGCTATCTTCTGAAAGATTTCTGAATTCAACCGCTCGATTTCCTGAATTTATCCTAAAAGTATCCTCAGTTAAATTTCAGCAATTTCTCAGAATCCGATTGCAGCCAGCAAATTGGGATACAACCCACTGTACAGAGAATCTTTCCAATCGTTACTACACCAAGAGATGATGTTTTTGCTATCCAATCGGTAGTTTTTTACCTACCCATTTAGGTAGTTTTCTATGTTTTGCAAAATTATCGATCGAATTTTTTAAGATAACTACATAGTGAAAATCGTTGCACAAAGTTGGATTATGACCTCAATCCAGCGAAATTTGTGCAATCTGAAATTGACTGTTCGATCGACTCCATCAATACGGGCACTTCAGCGGAATATCGGCACGATCGGGATACACCAGCCAAGCTGAGGTGTTAAAATCTGTTCGTCAGTTTGCGATCGGAAATTATGCTGGTACACTATCTGCACGGCAAGTGCGATCGAGGTTGAAACCATGTCCGAGCATCAAAAATCGCCTTCCTCACCAAAATTATCTGCCGTGCTTGAAGCAGATTATCAAATACTACATAGGCGAAATCGGCTCTTGGAAGCCTCGGCCAACGCAACCAGTGTTTTACTGACGGTGGAGAACTTTGATGAAGCGATCGATACTGCCCTGCAAATCATTGTCGAAGGTGCAGGATGCGATCGCATTAATGTGCTAGAAGGTAACTTTGATCCTTCATCCGATCGCTCATCAAGCGTGCCAACCTACCATACCGCGATCTATGAGTGGACTAGACCTGGCATTATGCGACAGATGGATAGCCTGGAAACTGGGCGCATCCCTTCAGCCGGAATCGAAGCATTTCTGGAACGATATTATCTTCATGGGGATGGTTTTGGCGGACTCTTAGCAGATTGGGTCGAACCTTTACGTAGTTTCTATGCCGCCGTTCGAGTCCAGTCTAGTTATTCTGTGCCGATTCGGGTCAAGGGGCAGTGGTGGGGCGTGTTGTGTTTGAATTATTGTCGAGAAGCTATTGAGATCGGCGCGGCAGAAGTCGCCGTTTTGCGATCGATCGCTGATTGTATTGGTAGTGCGATCCAGCGCGATCGCACGCAAAAAATCATCCTCCAAGCGGAACAGGTGCGCGTTGCCGAATTGGCTAAAGCAAATCATTTGCTCAAGCAAACCGTGGATTTGTTGGCAACAGAACCCGACCTCAATCGCTTTTTGGACTATGTGCTCAAAGCCTTTTCCGAACAGTTTGATGCCCCACTGATCCAGTATTGGGAGAGTCCAGAACCGGGCGATATTGCCTATCTTAGGCTTGCTTGCCGTAACGGACAAATTCTCACAGCAGCCGATTTGCCCAATGATTGTCTGGTGACAGGTGTCCCAATCCTACCGGAACTAGCTGGGTACGGAAATTTCCAAACTCGTCAGCGTTACTATGTCATCGAAGATATCCCTACCGATCCGATCGAACTAGCGCTCTTCTCACCGCTGAATTTTGATTTGGAAACGTGGTGTACGGAGCATGGCATCAGGAAAATGATTAACATTGCCTTGATGTGGTCTGAAAAGGCAACGAGTTCGCTGATACTTTATTTTCCCAGCGATCGCCATTTGAGCGATCGACAAATCGAGCTAATGTGTGCGCTAGCACAGCAGGTGACTCTGGCCATTCAACTGACACAATTGGCAGAAATTAAACAATCAGAAGCGATCGCGCGCGCGCAGGAACAAGCTGCACACGAAAGCGTTACCGAATTGGTCAAGGCAAACACAGCTCTTAAACAATCTCTTGATACCCTCGCCACCGATCCGGATCTCGATCGCTTTATTGGATATACCCTCAAACTCATTGCCGAGCAATTAGATGCCCCACGCATTGAATATTGGGTGCATTCCGATCGAGAAGATCGGGCTTATTCCTATTTAACCTACTGCCAAGGGCAAACTCTCAAATCGAGCGACCCATCTGCACAAGTCGGGTTAGATGTGACACCATTTCTCGACATTCCCCTCAAAGTCGGCAACACGAACATCGGCACTTTGACCATCTACTTATCCAGTTATCGCACCTTTGCTGGGCAAACTATCGAACTGGCTCATGCCCTAGCCCAACAGCTCACCTTTGCCATTGAACTGACCCGTTTTGCCGAAGAAGCCCAACAAGCGGCATTGCTGCAAGAACGCACTCGGATGGCGCGGGAAATTCACGATACTCTCGCCCAAGCTTTTGGCGGAATTTCGATGCAGTTACAGGCGTTCGACTACTTTGCCGCGACTCAACCAGAAAAAGCGCAGACTCATTTGCTGACGGCTCAAGCTCTAGCGCGAGATGGCTTGGCTGAAGCCCGCCGATCGGTTTGGACGCTATATTTGGAAACATCCGAATACGAAGATCCCGCTCGGACGATCGCCAAATTTATCGAACAAACGATGTCCAGACAATCGGTGCCCATCGATCTGGCGATCGACGGCAGCCCCCGCCGTCTCCATCCCGATTTGGGACTTAATTTGCTTCGTATTGCCCAAGAATCGATCGCCAATGCTCTGCACCATGCCCAACCCCAAACCATCCAAATCCGCCTCAACTATAGTTCCCAAAATCTGCAAATGACGATTCGCGATGATGGCTGTGGCTTTGAGGCGCAATCTCCCTCGCCGGGATTTGGCTTGATGGGGATGCAGCAACGGGCAGCCAGGATTGGAGCTACCTGGCACCTAGTCAGCCAGATCGATCGAGGTACCAGCATTACTGTCACTCTCGCCCATCCCGAAGCCCCCTAATACCATCGCGATCGAATATGCCTGAATCTCCCAAAACCATCCGACTGCTGGTTGCCGACGACCACCCGATCGTCCGTCAAGGCTTAGTCGCGATTTTAAATGACCAGCCCGATATGAATGTCGTTGCCGAAGTCAATAATGGCCAACAGGCGATCGAACAGTTTCGCATTCATCAGCCCGATGTCGCTATTCTGGATTTGAAGATGCCAGAAATCGGCGGCGTAGAGGCGATCGACACCATCCGAGCTGAATTTTCCACTGCCGCCATTATCATGTTCTCGATCTATGAGACAGATGAGGATATCTA
Source organism: Microcoleus sp. PH2017_28_MFU_U_A (assembly GCF_020738035.1). Lineage (NCBI taxonomy): Bacteria > Bacillati > Cyanobacteriota > Cyanophyceae > Oscillatoriales > Microcoleaceae > Microcoleus > Microcoleus sp. PH2017_28_MFU_U_A. The sequence continues at coordinate 9,836 of NZ_JAEQCX010000130.1, read as the reverse complement.
TCGAGGGCTGCGGGCTGGAGCCAAAGCTTACCTACTCAAAGATACGCCCTGCCAGGAGATTTTAGAAGTGATTCGGACTGTCAGCGGGGGGCAACGCTACATCCCAGCAGAAATTGGCACTAAGTTGGCGGCACGAATGGAGCGACCGGATCTGAGCGATCGAGAAAATCAGGTGTTGGCGTTAATGGCTCAAGGTAAAAAAAATAAAGATATTGCTGGCGAACTAAACATTTCTGAAAATACTGTCAAGTTTCATGTTACCAATGTCACGCTCAAACTCGGTGCTAGCGATCACACTCGCGCTGTAGTCAATGCTCTTCAGCAAGGCATTATTAAGTTGTAGTTGCGATCGAAAAGCGAATCGAATACGCGATCGAATTTGGTTGGATCGCCGCAACCCACTTCCCTCTCACGGTCTATAGAACCTATTTGAGATCTCTCGAACTATGGGCGATCTCCAACTCTCATCGGTTATGGAAACACAAAGCGAAAGTAACTGAATATTTATCTGTCTAATGGCTTGCGCTTCACCGGACGGCAATAATGTTTGCATCATAACTGATAGCGTATGTCTCCGTTCCGTGTCCAAGCGCTTGTTAGCTTCTTTTGTCATGAGGGCCGAGGAAACGTTCACCATTAAAGTGAACTAGATGGTCTGGGTTATCGGCAATCCACACTTCAGTTTCCCATGCAATATCAGCCGCATTCTTGCGAAATTCAGCACGGTCTGGAAACGCTGTCACATAAACAAGACCAACCTTACAATCTTTGAAGGCTTCTTCAAGTTCAACCCAACGCTTTGGGGATATAGGGCCATGACTGGTAACTGCTTCAATCAAAAACAGCCATTCTCGGTCTTCGTCATACACTACAATATCTGGCAATTTGTCATGTGACATTGGGGGGACACCCAATGATTCCAGGTATTCGGCTTCTAAGAACATCAGCTTTCCGCCTTCTTTTCGACTGCTAGCGGTATCACCAATGTATAACAATCGACCGCCAGCACCGATGAAGCGCGAACAGAATTCGTGAACAATGTCGGCGTGAAGCTGATTATGCTTACCAGGTGACAGTGTGATGGTTTCACCGCTTGGTAAGCTAATTGGAATTTTGTGCAGATCGAGAGCGCGTTCATATTGTGCCTTCAATTCAGGCACCGCATCCTTGTAATCTTGAACTTTCCCCAACCAGCCGCCGTGTGGGTATTCCGCCAGAATCTCCAACATTGACTGATTCAATGAATAGTTATTGTCTTTGCTGTTGGTTGCTCGCGTGGGGTCATCTCGGTTTCGATCGACAATACGGGCTTGCTCGAATTGATGAAGTGTTTGTCTTCTGATGGTTTCGCGACTGTTCGGCTTATAGTCCATTCCATATTCATTACGGATGAATTCCATGATGTTCACGGTTGGCAAAAGCGGTGCTGTTGATGAACTCCAGTCATCTAAAGGTTTTATATTAGCCAGTGCCAAAAAGACCCATGCCGATCGATCGTTACACTGTGCTTTGGGCAGCCCCAAGGCAGTCAATAATGCTTTTGCTTCATTTAGTTTTTCTTGTTGTTGTGCCGTAAATTCCAAATTTCCCCCCTTATATTGAAGCTACTACACCAAGAACTCGATTCACGATCGAATCAATTTTAGCCGTTTCAAAAAGTTTAAGCTTGTGTACTTGCTCACCAATTTTCTTCACTTGGTCACGAGATGGAAATTTCATTACCCTGATTTCAGTAGCATTAACTTGTGTATTCCCCGAAATGCACCTGAAATAATTATCCATGAATGATGAATTAAAGATAGTCGCAAGACCATAGGCTTCAATATTGGATAATTCACCACCTAATACACCGATATAATTAGTCTTGTTACCAAAGCCAATCAATTCACAATCGTGCATATTGGCAAGGTGAACGCTAGCAACTAAGCGCCGTTTTTCGTCTTTGGATGAAAAACGTTTTAGCAACACATAAGTACCATTCTTCATCGTATGTTTGTCATGCTCTTCATTAAGCCTGAAGGCTACATCTTTCTTGTGATTACCTATCCAAGTTGCAGTTAATGGTGTCACATTATGTGGACGGTAAAGCGGAACTGTATTTTCAGCACTCGTGTCTTCAGTGATGTATTGGCGGGCACGATGTTCGACCACACGACCAGTCGAAATAAAATATCCAGCACCTTCAAAAGTGGTTTTTAAAGTTTCAGCTTGCTTCAAAATACTAGCCGCAGAAGCTGATTCAGGAATTCTAATTAGTCTTTGATCGTTTGAAGGATCGACAATTAAATGAACCGGATATTGTTTTTCCTCAGCATTGTTGATGCTGGCATCGCAGTCACTCGATCTAACTGTTATGGTGTCGGCATTACTGCCTTTAACGAAGTAGCAAATAATGTTTTCTTGAAGCACTGTTGAGTCATCATTGTTAAACACCTTGTCTCGGTGTTTGAAAATATGAATTAATCTCAGTGCTGATTCAGTTAGCAAGTATTCACGAAAACCCTTGAAATATAGTCCATTTGTGAAGCTGCGAGGTGTTATCGTTACCATTTGACCGCCAGCCTTCATGCAAGCCATTACAACTGCCATGAACGAAGCATATATATTCGGATCGCCGTGATACAAATCGGCTACCGCTCTGGCATAAGGTGAATCTTTCGCACTATATTTAAAGTATGGCGGGTTGATTACTGATATATCAAAGGGCTGAAAAGTTTTTTCTTTATCTGGTCTAGCAATTATAAAGTCTTCACAGCAAATTTCGTAAGTAAATGTTCCTAGTTGTTCGCAAAACAAACACTGAACGATATTCAGCGTCTGTTTAAGGCTGGCAACTGCCTCGGAATCTAGTTCATATAGTACAGCATGAACGGCCTTACAACCCATACTCAAGCAATAGAAAGCAGTAGATGCGGCTAATATACCAGTTCCTGCGCCAGCATCAAGTATGCGAATAGTCTTACTTTTGGGCTTGACAATCAGAGATGCCATGTAATCGGACACGACGAATCCTGTGAAGAACTGCCCTAATATCTTCCTGCTTTCTAATGATTTAGATCTGAGAAATGCACTTTGAAGGCTAATAATATCGTCTTTTGGATCAATAAGTGCTTGCCGATTCAACTATTTTCACCCTTGCCTATAAGTTTTATAAGCATTATCTCTTATTTGACTCAATTTATTTAGGATCTTGTGTAGCTAACTAGTTATTAGACGGAAACTTTCCGTATAATACACCAAAATAGAGTGATAGACGGAAAAATTTCCGCCCAAAGCCTAATGTCCTGCTATGACTTTCCGTATGTCATCCTAGATCGGCGTGATATACAGAAACTTTCCAGATATCACCCCAAATCGGGATATTAAACGGCTCTCCTGGGTATTCGGTAAGTGAAGCCTATATGACTCCTGACGACTCCTGGCATGAGTTTCAATACTTGTACCGGGGAAATTTTGTAGATTGAGATACAATTTGCACCATAAAGCCAGGAGCCCTTTTGCTTCCAGTAAGCGTAATGCTCGATTGGATAGGCATAAACGGCTTTCTCGGCACCACCATGAACGGTCAAATCTGCCTGCTTGTCGCCATCTAAATTGAGCGATCGCATCATCACTCGTCCTGCCACTGGCTGCTTGAAAATACCAGTCGTGACCTGTTTTCGCTTCCAGGTGACTTCGCGTGGCAATCCAACACAAACGGAAATTAGTTTCATCAGGGAACCCCTTCGATGATTACTTCCTGAAACTCTAACGCAGTTTTCTGATTTTGGCATACGCTTTTTGAAATTGAGAAACCCACCTATTTAGGTAGGCAAAAAACCAACAATAGTGGAGTAAGAAAATCATCATCTAGTGTAGTAATGATTGGAAAGATGCTCTGTAAAGTGGAAGTTATCCCAATCTGCTGCAATAGCAATTGCGACTCTTATCTCATGGCTTTATCCCCCAACCCCGATCGATTAACACCGCCAGTGAGTAGCCGAGATCGTTGTCAAGGCAGCACCACCGCCAAAGTAACGCTGGTACAGTATGGCGACTATCAATGTCCGAACTGTCAAGCAGCGCATGGCATCATCCCCTCGATTCAAGCACAGATGGGCGATCGCCTGCGGTTTGTATTTCGGCATTTTCCGCAGTCGCAGATTCATCCCGAAGCTTACCATGCGGCTGAAGCTACCGAAGCTGCTGCCGCACAAAATAAGTTTTGGGAAATGCACGCTTGCTTATTCGAGCATCCATCTCAACTTGCTGATAGTAATCTAGTCGAATATGCGATCGCGCTCGATCTGGATGTCGATCAGTTTTTACAAGAAATGTCTACCGATCGACATGTGGCACGGGTACAAGCGGATCTTGATAGTGGTATCGACAGCGGTGTGATCTCAACACCCACATTTTTTATCAACGGGGTGAAATACAATGGCGATCGCAGTTTAGAGACACTGCGAGATGCTGTTTTGCAAGCCGATCGTCAATGAGGAGAAATTAGATTAATCGATCTGGTTCACATCCAGGTAACGATTGTGATTAGTCATTATTATCCATCGCAAAAGTGCGTCGCTTGTCGAATCTTTGTGTTCTTCGCTAAAATTGTTCTTAGCATGGAATATGCTATATTAAACCTGTTTACCTTGACAGATTAGGCTCTCTAACATTAGGAAAGCTTTCAAAATTGCGCCGTACCCAATCCATCCCCACTTCATTATTGAGTTTAATTTTCTGAGGCGTATCAGGATAAATTTTCCCTAAAATATCCGCATCTTGATCCACAACAACTTTGCCAAAATTGAGATACATTCCCCCCAATAGCTTAAAGATAGGATGCTTTGCTTGACCGAACAGCAAAATATAAGTTCGCGTCCGATTCTCGGCTTCTGGTACGAATATATGACACTGTGCAGCTTTGCCGAATGGCATTTCTCCATGAAAAATTATTAGGCATGGGAAATGATTTTCTAAATGAGCTTTAAAGGTGCTGGGTAGTAACAACAAATCTGGCTTTCTGAGCTTTTCTGCCAAACTGTAAGGCGCGGTAGGCATATCATAAAACGCATGGGATTTATGTCCTTCATCGATGAATTGATGAAATTCGACATCGGTAATCCTAAACAAGTCTCGGTGAGTGCCGTTTTGGTGATTGTAGTCGTGCATATTCAGCAGCATCGTCAGCAAATCTGTCTCGATACTGCGATCGGCAGTATGCCCGATAAAGTAGTAAGTTTCGGCGATTTCCTGGAGCACATTCGGAATGGGAACTTGTGGATCGTATTCCCCATAAGACCAAATGAAGTCACCTTGAATAATCAGCTCTAACGGTTTTAGTAAGGGCAATGTTTTCTGATGCGATCCGGGCAATATGGTGCAGCCGCTCGCATCAAATTTCAGGGCATGGAAGGGGCAGACGACACCGCTTGGGCGATCGCCCTCAGCTTCGCACCATCCTTCCGACAGCATTGCTCCCATATGCGGGCAAGCGTTGGGCAAGGCATTGATGCTTCCATCAGGATCTTTCCACATTACATAATCGCTGCCATACAAGGAAATTTTGCGAGGCTGGTTCGGTGTCAGCATCGACTTATGTGCCAACAACCAAGACGCACCGGGAAGCATAGACTGCATGGTGTTCTCCTTTAGACCTAAAATTGTGAGAGATTTGTCGCTTTTCTAGAATATGACAAAAGATTCGCATTCGTCAAGCAGTTTGCGCCGTCAACCGAAACAGCAGCGTGGTAAAGAAAGAGTCGAAAAAATCTTGGATGCAGCAGCAGCAGTGTTTGATGAGGTGGGCTATTCCGAGGCGACGACTCATCTAATTGCAGCAAAAGCAGGGACAGCCATTGGTTCTCTGTATCAGTTTTTTCCTGATAAAGCTGCCATTTTTAATGCAATGGAACTGCGTCATGCCGATCGCGTTAAGGCGATGTGGGCCCAGACGAACACACCAGAAATCGTTCTGTCACCGCTGCGTGAAATGATTCACACCCTCGTGACTGCTGTTGCAGAGATGTTTGAACAGCCTGTATCGCGGGTGGTATTCGTGCAGTTTTATATAGCGCCGGAGATTTTCCAGTCGATCGATGAAAGTATGACTCAGGAGGCGATCGACTTTATGGCGAGTCTTTTGCAGCAAAGAAATCCCAGCTTGGGGGAGTCGCAATGTAGCCTGTTAGCGGAGGTTTGCGTTCACAGCAGTAATGCTGTCATTCTGTCGGCACTTCGCAACCCGGATTTACAGCATCGCCAACAACTGATACAGCAGATTGAGGATTTGTTGGTGTCGTATTTAGAGCCGTATGTGGGGGAAAGTCGATCGAGTCATGTAATGAAAGTAATGAAATGCCCTCATTGTCGATCGCAGCAGTTGTCCAAAAATGGGTATCGACGGGGGAAGCAGTGCTATCGCTGTAAGGAATGTGGCAAACAGTTTGTCGAGAATTCAGTGCGTTGAATCGGACACAATCTGAGTTGTAGTTTTCCATACTCGATCGCAATATCCAACACTTCAAAATTACATGATTTGTCGATCGCTCTTCTATTCGGTACGAGATATTCTTGTCTGTAGCCCGATCGCTCTTGAGAGAGAGTGCGATGCTTTTTGTTTGGGCGATCGCCAAGTTGTACTATACTGTCCTCTGTCTAAGACGACTAAAACCCAGAAAGGGTATATCATAACCTTAAATCAGATCATTTCTTCCCAGATATGTTCTACTGCTCGAATCCAAGGTGCTCTCATCCTTTCAATCCCGACAAATCTAAATTTTGTCAAAGTTGCGGCCAGCCCGACCTCACGCCTCTATTCAGAAACCGCTACCGCGTGATTCGACTGTTGGGGGAGGGGGGATTTGGCAGAACTTATGAAGCGGTAGATATCGATCGCATGGACGATCCCTGCGTCATCAAGCAGTTTATGCCCCAAGTTCAGGGAACATCAGCACTTGAAAAGGCTACAGAACTGTTTAAGCAAGAAGCGAAACGACTTTACGAACTCGGCGAACATCCCCAAATTCCTCGATTAATTGCTTATTTTGAACAAGACAAGCGACTTTATTTAGTACAAGAATTGATTGAGGGGCAAAATTTACTGGCTGAATTAACTCAGCAGGGAGTTTTTAGCGAAGAAAAAATTTGGCAGTTGCTGGCAGATATTTTGCCGATTCTGAAATTTGTGCACGATCGCAATGTCATTCACCGAGACATCAAACTTGAGAATATCATCCGCCGCCGCACCTCCCCCAATCCATCTCTAAATGCGGCAAATTTTAGCAATTCCGCTTTTCGGAGGGGAGCACGGCGAGAGTTAGTTTTAATTGATTTCGGCGTTTCAAAACAAGTGACTGGCTCGCTGATGAGCCAAGTAGGTACGACGGTAGGAACGCCCGGATATTCGCCGGTGGAACAAATGCGAGGTCAAGTTTTCCCCGGAAGCGATTTGTACAGTTTGGGGATAACTTGCCTGAGGCTGCTAACTCAATGTTTGCCAAAAATTGACGGTTCCGATGACCTTTACGATCCGATAAATGGCGGCTGGATTTGGAGAGAAAGGTTGCCCGCAGGTACAAAAATCAGCAGCGAGTTGGCAACAATTTTAGATAAATTAATTCAAGATTATCTCAAAAACAGATATCAATCTGCTGATGAAGTCATCAAAGCTTTAAATCTCTATTCTTTACCTCCCCAACCCCATTTTGGTAAGGGCGGACAACTTACGTTAAATTCTTCTCAGACCAAGGCAGCCCTACCTCCCCTCAATGCTTATCTAACCGAGGGAGGAAAGCTTGCTATCAATACCCCGATCAATCACAGCGCCCAAATCAACAGCAATATCTCTGTGAATTCAAGGGTAAAATCTAACACAAATCCGCCTCACAACCAGGGAACACCAAAGATTTCTGCTGTTAAAAGCAGTTTTGAATTTCAGGTGGTGACAGTAGACAATCGCGGGCAGCAAACTGATGTTAAAAGTGGCAAAACACATTTTTTTGAAGAACATCTCGGCCGCAATACAATCATGGAAATGGTATCTGTTCCTGGCGGTACTTTCCTGATGGGTACCCCAAAAGATCGGGGTGACAGTGACGAAAAACCGCAGCACTCAGTAACATTAGCACCTTTTTGTATTGGCAAATTTCCAGTCACTCAGGCACAGTGGGCAGCCGTTGCAGCGCTACCGGAAATTAAAATATATCTCAATCCCGATGCTGCCCGTTTTAAAGGTGTAAATCGACCGATAGAAAATATATCTTGGTATGAAGCGATGGAGTTTTGTGCTAGACTTTCTCGCAAAACTGGTAAGCATTATCGCTTGCCTAGCGAGGCCCAATGGGAATATGCTTGTCGGGGGGAAACTTCGGGGCCGTTTCACTTTGGGGAAACGATTACTAGCGAGTTAGCAAATTACAATGGAAATTCTAATTACGCTGATGCGCCGAAGGGAGTTTATCGCTTTCAAACTACAGATGTTGGTAGTTTTAAACCCAATGCTTTCGGATTGTATGATTTGCACGGAAATGTGTGGGAATGGTGCGCGGATGCTTGGCACAATAATTACAACGGTGCGCCTGTTGATGGCAGTGTTTGGGAGTCGGGCGGCGACTTTTCGCTGAGGTTGTTGCGGGGGGGTTCTTGGAACGATCATCCTCCGAATTGTCGCAGCGCGTGCCGCCTCAGATATCAGCCTGATTGTAAGGCTAGTATTGTGGGTTTTCGAGTGGTTGTTCCTGTGGTTTGATTTGTAGTCAGTTGTTAGTTGTTATATCAATTTTTTATGAGGCTGCTCCCGAATCTGATCCCCCCTAACCCCCCTTAATAAGCAGGGCGGTTTTATTATCGTCAGACAAATTAGGTACGTAGTTGCGATCTTTGCGCTCTTTATAATATTAGGAAAGAGCGCAAAGAGCGCAACTACGTAGGGCTTGCTGAATAAGCCTAAAACCCTTACCTGAAAAGGCTTTGACTCGCGTTCGGCGCTGGTAATGTGTTAGACTATGAGCTAAAATTAGTCAAAAGCCATGCACAGCATCACTTTCGTTCATGTACCGAAAACTTGAGTAGGGCCCCAAAAGCACCGTCCAACTTTGACCTTCACGGACAAGGACAATTATCAGAGAATAATCGTTGGGTAATCATGGCAAAAATAATTCCATGGTCAGAATTTTTGTTGATGAATATGCCCAAAAA
>NZ_JAEQCX010000130.1:0-627 GCF_020738035.1 Microcoleus sp. PH2017_28_MFU_U_A | reverse complement strand
CTAGACCATTCGACTCATCCATGTTCGTTTATTTTCGGCAAAGAATAGGAGTCAACCCGAGGAAATAAAATCAATGAAAAAATGGTCAAAGACCAGACCAAAGTACCAGGAGAAGAAGTAGAAAAAAAGTAATCAGATTGGAGTGAACCCAAAAATCAAGGAAAATTAATATTAGATGCAACCTGTGCGCCAGCCGATATTAAATATCCGACCGACTTAGGACTATTAAATCAAGCCCGAGAACATACTGAAAAAATCATAGATAGTCTACACAATTAAACTAAATCACCCGTAAAAAAAAGCCTCTTGACATATCGAAACAGAGCCAGAAAAGAATACCTAACCATAGCAAAATAAAAAAGCTACGACGAAAATCAAGAAGAAAAGCCATTAAAAAACAACTGCAATACATCCAAATAAATTTGGCTAGTATAGAGCGAATGGGTGAGCTACAGTTATTAACCAAATCTCATTATAGAATGCTGTTAGTAGTTACAGAAGTCTACCGCCAACAGTTGTTAATGTACGAAAAGAAAGAACATAGTATTCCCGACAGAATAGTAAGTTTAACGCAACCACAGATCCGCCCGCTCCGTGAGAGGGAAAGCTGGGAAATCCGTTGAATTT
>NZ_JAEQCX010000004.1:0-1813 GCF_020738035.1 Microcoleus sp. PH2017_28_MFU_U_A | reverse complement strand
TTGATACTCCCCAGCCCGCTCCGGGACGGGGATTCTTGAAGAGTCCAAATGCGAACTTTCAAAGGCGAAATCAAAGCGCCTCTACTGACTCCTTCAAGACAAAGCCCTAAAGTTGCCGCTACTTTTCGCAAAATATTCGCAGCACCGTTGCAGTCTGCATTGATTTTGCTTCCATCTTTTGAACGATACAAGCCGCGACTGACACGTTTTCCAGATTCTTTCCACCCTTCAGGTTTTTCACCGAACTTAGGTAGTTCATCCTCATCCAAAAAACTCGCCTTACTCGTATAGCTTTCTTCAGTTTCAACAAATTGAATGCCATGTTGCTCGCAAAGTTGAGAAATTCTATCCTTTAATCGGGCTGTTGGAATTTGCACAAAACTTTGGTTTGTTTTACTTCCAAGATTGATTTCTTGACGCATTCCTTTGTTCCAGCCAAATACAACAGTGCCTATTTGGTTTTGCAGGCAATGATTCAATACTAATTTAGCTGCTTTATTGACGGCATCTCTAACTTGCCTATTCCGTTTCTCCGTAATCCTCCCTAATCGTTTAGACCAAAAGCCTTGAGGCTTGTTCTCTTTGATTGTTGCAACTCGTTTGTTATACCACTGATTTAATGATTTTAGGTGCAATCCATCTATAATCAAACTTGTTCCCACATTGGAAACACAGGTCAACCAATTATTTAATCCTGGGTCAATACCTAGAACTTTACTGGCATCTAATTCAACTGTTATTGGCTGAATTTTATAGACAAATTCAGCATAAAATTGCCCATTCCTCGGTAAGATGCGAATTTCTCGGATTTGGTCGTAATCTAAGTTTGACGGCATTGGTAGATAGAATTCACTAACTCCAAACCATGTTTTAACCTTACCTCCCAATGGAAACCTTAGTTGCCCGCTTTTCAACTTTACATCTGCCTTGGGAAACGTCGCCAGCTTGAGGCTATTTTTGCGGTATCCCGGCAGTTTAGGGTGTTGCGTGACTGTACCATTTTTGACACCCTTAAGTAGTCCAATATACGACTGGAATGACTCTGCCACAGTTGTTAAAGTCTGTTGAGCTACGTGAGAGTACAAGGCTTTGAAGTGGAGATTGCCTTTTAACAGCCTGTGCAAAGTGGCTTTACTTGGAAATTTTCCAGTTTTGAAATACAATTGCCGAGAGTAGTAAAGTCCACAATTAGCTAACTTGTTTGACTCTTCACAAACAAATTCTAAGATGCTTTTTAAAGTTCGATCTGCGCTAATTAAATTTTGTTGGCAACCATAACTAGACATTTTTTTGATTCTCAATATACTGCTTGACTACCGAAATAGGTGCACCGCCAACGGTTGAAATAAAGTAGCTATTAGTCCACAACGTTGGCAATCGACTTTTTAGCCAAGGAAATTCTTGGCGGAGATATCGAGATGAGCGCCCTTTCATATACCGAATGAGTTTAGCAATCCCAAATTGAGGATCGCATTCGACTAAAAGGTGAACATGATCTGGCATCACTTCCATTTCAATTAATTCGCTCTTAAACTCAGTTGCAACCTCTAATAATATTTCCTTCAGACGGATATCGACGCCTTCAACTAGAACCTTGCGACGATACTTGGGACACCACACAATATGATATTTGCAAGAGTAGACAATGTTCTTGTTTGACTTGTATTTAATACTCATACTATAGTTATACAGCTTGATGCTGTATATGGTGCTGATTCTTTATTAAGCTTTGTTAAATACAGAAGGCGGTTGAAACCGCTACCGACTTATCCCCATGTCTAAAGCCAGGGGCTTGCGTCTCGCTCTTTGGTCA
>NZ_JAEQCX010000129.1:0-23793 GCF_020738035.1 Microcoleus sp. PH2017_28_MFU_U_A | reverse complement strand
TTTGGAAGATTTGAACGTGTCAGGCATGGTCAAGAATCGTAAACTTGCCAGGGCAATTAGTCTGCAAGGATGGAGAGAATTCAGGACTCTTTGCGAAGCTAAATCGGAGAAATTTGGCAGGAAATTCAAGGTAATTAGTAGGTGGGAGCCGACTAGCCAAATCTGTGCAGATTGTGGATTCAAATGGGGGAAGATTAATTTATCTATTCGTTCAGTGCTTTGCATCAGTTGCGGTATGGAGCAAGATAGAGATGAAAACGCTGCTAGGAATATAGAAATGGTCGGCATGGGGCATCGGCACGACCTTAAATGTACGCTGAGACAGAGTAAGACTATGAAAGGTAGCATCAGTCGATGAAGCGTAAAGAATCCCCGCGCGTTTACGCCGGGGAGTATGTCAAATATGAAAATCGCAAATCAGGTGGGTATCACTAAGCCAATGCGTTTGTCAAGTATTTTTAGAACAACTCTTAGCCCGATCGCCCTTTTGATTATTTTACTCTGTACCAGTAAGGTTTCTGCATCCCAAGCGAAGGCTGGGGGACTGTTAATTCAGCAGGAATTGCCCCAGCAGCAACTCAAAGACGAAATTCGCGATCGAGTTCAAGAAGAAGTGGACATTGCTTTTGGGCGCACGGGCCTGCTGCTAAATGGGTTGGTAATTGCCTTAACTTTGTTTCCGACAGCAGCCGGAGTCATTGTTTGGTTTTTGTTGGGCAAATTGTCCAAGCAGACAACAATTGCTCGCCAAGAAATCGAAAGTCTCCACTACGATACCATCTCTCAATTAAAACTATTAATTTCCGATGCTGAAAGTATCTTAGGTGAAATTCAATACCAAAATCACCCAGCAGATGTAGAAACAGATTTGTTATTACCGGATGCCCAAATTCAAGAATTTGCTCCGGTTAACTACGGCAATTATCAACAGTTATTGACGGCAGCCGACTATGCCAAACAGGGAGATGCTTGTTTCTTTGAAAACCGCTATGAAGATGCGATCGCAGCTTACAATCAAGCACTGCAAATTCAGCCGGATTTAGCCGATACTTGGAACAATCGGGGAGTTGTGCTGACTCGAATGCAGCGGTATCCCGAGGCGATCGCATCCTACGAACAAGCTACCACAATTCGCCCGACCTATCCCGACGCTTGGAACAACCGAGGCGTGGTATTGTTGGAGTTGCAGAAGTACCCGGAGGCGATCGGCTGTTACGAACAAGCCATCCAAGCTAAACCCGATTACGCCGACGCTTGGAACAACCGAGGCGTTGCGTTTTCCAAAATGCAGGAATACGAACAAGCAGTAATTTCGTACAATCAAGCCCTACAAGTCAAAAAAGATTATACTGACGCTTGGAACAATCGAGGCGTGGCACTGTCCAAATTGCAAAAGTACGAAGCGGCGATCGAGTCCTACGACAATGCTGCTAAAATTCGACCTGATTTTTACAGAATATGGTACAATAAAGCCCGATGTTATGCGCTCCAAGGTAAAATTGATTTAGCAATTGAAAATTTAAAGCGCGCCCTGAATCTCAATCCGAATTTGTGCAAAGAGTTGGCAAAAACTGAAGCAGATTTAGAAAAACTTCGCGAACATGATGCGTTTAAACAGTTGATCGGTTAATTGGGCATTGGGCATTGGGCATTGGGCATTGGGCATTGGGCATTGGGCATTGGGCATTGCCCCGCGCAGGGAATTGGGCATTGGGCATTGGGCATTGGGAAGAAGGCCTTCCCAGGGCCGAAAAGCATTGGCCTTCCCAGGGCATCGGCCTTCCCAGGGGATTGGGCATTAGGAATTTAGAAATTGGTAATTGTTAGCAATTAACTAATAACTAATAACTAATAACCGATGCCCGATGCCCGATGCCCGATGCCCCATGCCCGATGCCCTATTCCCTATCCCCTACAAATATTTCTGCAATAGCAAACCCATTTTCTCCTTGGTTGCGGGAGGTACTTTGTCCAGTGGAGTCAGAATTGCATATTTCAAAGCGGAATGTGCCTCAGAAACAGGGGGATTTTCGGTTAGCCTCCGCACAGTTTCTTGAATTACTTTTTGGGCATTTTCTGCATTGCGGTGCAAGTTGGCGATTACCATTTCTACTGTTACGCTGTCGTGTTCTTCATGCCAGCAGTCGTAATCGGTAACTAATGCTAGAGTTGCGTAGGCAATCTCTGCTTCTCTGGCTAATTTTGCTTCGGGTAAATTAGTCATCCCGATGACTGTCGCATCCCAACTGCGGTAAAGATTTGATTCTGCTTTTGTGGAAAATGCGGGGCCTTCCATGCAGACGTAGGTGCCGCCGCGATGCAGGGAAACGTCGGCGAGGTTCAAGGATTCGATCGCGCTTACCAACACTTTAGCCAATTCGCCGCAAATCGGATCGCCGAAGGTGATGTGACCGACTATTCCTTCTCCGAAAAATGTAGAAGCTCGATTTTTTGTGCGATCGATAAACTGATCTGGCACTACCATATCTAAAGGTTTGGCCTCTGTTTTTAGGGAACCAACCGCCGACGCTGAGATTAAATACTCAACTCCCAAACTCTTCATGGCATAAATATTTGCCCGATAGGGGACTTCCGAGGGCAAATAAGTGTGATTGCGGCCGTGTCTGGCCAAAAATGCAACGGGCGTACCGTCTAAGGTTCCCACAATGGCTGCATCAGATGGCGCGCCAAAAGGTGTATCGATTTTTACCTCTTCAACATCCTTGAGGGCTTCCATTTTATACAAACCGCTGCCGCCGATAATGCCGATTTTTGCCTGTGCCATTTTACCCTCTGCCTCAGTTTTACAACATTGATTCTATCGAGCTATTGTTAAGTTTGCGTTAAAATAATTTAATTTTTATAGCGATTGCGATCGTTTATACACTGTTTTGTCACAAGATATGTATGATCTTAATCACAATGTATCTTTACAAAATCTTTAAAAATAAAGGTACAGGGTTCTGTTATCTATTTTCAGGGTGTTAAAAAAATGACAGTCAGTTCTGCTAGCGTACCTAAGATCGCGATCGAGGCGATCGTCCAACGAATCTTTGCTTTCCGCCAAATTACGCCTCTCGACAGGCGGCTGCTGAAGTCTGCAATGCTTTCGACAAACCGTCTCAACGAAAAGGATCGGTGTCAGATTAACCGAGTGCATCAGGGCATCCAAGATGGATTGATTCTGGTTGTGGAATAGATAGACTTTTAAAAAGGGTGCTTCAGTCTGTATCTGCTGGCAGTTATTTTCGGGAGATCATCTGATTTTGGCGATCGAATTTTGAAATCAAAAATAAGATAATTTCCGATAGTTTCATTTTTTCGCAGCTAGAAAGGGCGATCGTTTTGTTAAAGTTTTACTGGCTGCGGATGTCCAGGATTCGGCATTAACTATTGCGAGTTAAAATTTAGCAGCCAAAAGTGTTTGTAGGGTGTGTCGCTATGAATAATCCCTAAAAAAGATTCAAAATCTCGTAGCGACGCACCGACAAGATTTGAGGAAACAACCTCTGTTTTGCTCGGCACCACAAAATTTGGTGCTTAGCAAATTTTTTTCATGCTTGTAAGCTGTACCGCATTTAATACGATTTTTGGAAAAAGATTGCTACACAATAAATGTTTGGTTTGTTTATCAAAAATTTATTGTCAATATAAAAAGGTACGTTGTTGCGCTTCAGCGCTCTTTATCTATATGTCTAAAGAGGGCTGAAGCCCAACAACGTACCTTAAAGATTTAGGATTGGTATTATTAATTAAAATTTAGCAGCCAAAAGCCTGTATAAGTCATGCCGCTATCATCGGGCTGGACTAAGAGAAAATGCAATCCTTTACTCGATTGTTTGCGCTGTTGGTAAGTTTCGGCGGCGGCTTTTACTTCGCTATCTTCAAAGGTGGCGACAACCCATCGATCGGCTAATCCAGCTTCCAAGATTAATCCGTCGGGAGCTCCGGCGATATAGTTCAAGGCGAAGGGTTTGGCTTCCTGAAGCCATCTAGCTAGGCGCATTGACTGTCGCCCGCCGTCAATTACAACTCCGGGTACGGGTACTGTTGAGGCTAAACCTAAGTTCAGGGGTAATAGGAATTCGGGCATTTCTAAGATGGGGATGGGACGCCCTTGGATGGCTTCTAGGATGTCGCCGGCGGGTAGGGATGCAAAACGCCAGGTATCGCCCCAGAGATTTTCGGGTAGGGGGATGGGTGGAGGAGTTTCTAGGTCGATCGCCCGATAAGCTTCATTAGTATAATTAGGCAGACTGGAATATTCTCGATCGCGTTGTTGCAGGAGGGTTTTGAGGGCGGCGGTGCGTCGAGTTGCTTCTACTTTGACGCCCAAAACTTTGCCCGCTGCTTCGATTAAGCTGAGAGACTGAGGTCTAAATACTTGGATTGTGTCGGGCAATTTCTGGGTTTGAACTTGCTGGAATTGGGCGGCTAGCCAATTGGAGTTTGCTTCCGACTGGCGGCAAAGGGCGCTAAATTGAAATGTTTGTGCCGAGTCGCAGATGAGGAGTTCCCACAATGGTTTGCCGGTTTCGTCTCGGAGAGGGCGGCGGTAGAAATCGGCTTGCCAAATACGCATGGGAATTAAAAAATCAAGTCAAGTTGACTCGATTATTTTAATCTGGTTTGGATTCGCGATCGGGATTTTGCGGTTTTCTCGCGGGGGCTTACGTTTTACCGCCGTTTCAAGCCCTAGACAGGGAAATATGGGTTTTCCGGCTCTTCAATCATTGAACACTGGCAATTAAAGCCCGAGTTTCAATCCCTGATAGGGATTTATGGGTTTTCCGGCTCAAGGGGATTGGTTTCGCTGCCATCAAGCCTGTTTCAATCCCTGATAGGGATTTATGGGTTTTCCGGCGAAAAATTAGCTTAGGAATCTTTATCAACAAATCTGTTTCAATCCCTGATAGGGATTTATGGGTTTTCCGGCTCTCGATCGCTCTTCCTCTTCCTCTTCAAAAAAGTTTCAATCCCTGATAGGGATTTATGGGTTTTCCGGCGCAACCACCAAGTCGATTTAAAGTCAGAGAAATAGTGAGTTTCAATCCCTGATAGGGATTTATGGGTTTTCCGGCGTTACTTCAGCAAGATAAGCTAATTCGTCATTATCGTTTCAATCCCTGATAGGGATTTATGGGTTTTCCGGCTGTGGGTTTGCGAATAATACCCAATCCTAAATTGGGCGTTTCAATCCCTGATAGGGATTTATGGGTTTTCCGGCGCATAATACCTTCTGCTTCTTTTGGTTATAATAAGTTTCAATCCCTGATAGGGATTTATGGGTTTTCCGGCTAGCCGTGGGCATCGCCATAACCAGGCGCGTGTTTCAATCCCTGATAGGGATTTATGGGTTTTCCGGCGGCAGTTCCGGGTCTTGTTCAATTACTGTTGTGAGTTTCAATCCCTGATAGGGATTTATGGGTTTTCCGGCTTGAAGTGTTTGTTTCCTAGAGAATAGTGATTTGGTGTTTCAATCCCTGATAGGGATTTATGGGTTTTCCGGCTCAACAGCAGGCAATTGAGTTGCAGCGCCAAGAAATGTTTCAATCCCTGATAGGGATTTATGGGTTTTCCGGCACCAAAAATCGCTCCCTCCCGCCAACTAGAGTTAATGAGTTTCAATCCCTGATAGGGATTTATGGGTTTTCCGGCTTTGGGAATATGCGGTTTGCCGGCCAGACTTCAAGGGGTTTCAATCCCTGATAGGGATTTATGGGTTTTCCGGCACAGCTTGCCGCTGTTCGTTTGTCAGAGTACCGTTGTTTCAATCCCTGATAGGGATTTATGGGTTTTCCGGCTTGACAACCCCATTTTTAATACCTAATGCTGTTGAACTTGCGTTTCAATCCCTGATAGGGATTTATGGGTTTTCCGGCGCTGGAGCGAACTGACCCATTACAGCCCACAAAGTTTCAATCCCTGATAGGGATTTATGGGTTTTCCGGCTAAAGATGTTTTGAGGATTCAAAACCATACATTTGTTTCAATCCCTGATAGGGATTTATGGGTTTTCCGGCAGAGGAAGACCAAGAGTGCGATCGGGAATTCCTCTTCCTTGTTTCAATCCCTGATAGGGATTTATGGGTTTTCCGGCAATACTTGCGAGTTTTTGTATCGCAGGATGAAAGTTTCAATCCCTGATAGGGATTTATGGGTTTTCCGGCTTTGATCGCCCGATCGGAAACTGTTGCAACTGACCGTTTCAATCCCTGATAGGGATTTATGGGTTTTCCGGCTCGACTTGATTAAAGCCATGCGCTGCCCCGACAAGTTTCAATCCCTGATAGGGATTTATGGGTTTTCCGGCCTCACGAAAAGAGAGATAGCCGCTATTACGAAGGTTTCAATCCCTGATAGGGATTTATGGGTTTTCCGGCATTTTACCGCGCAAAATCCTAATTTGTTGCTCGGTTGTTTCAATCCCTGATAGGGATTTATGGGTTTTCCGGCTCAACAACTTGTCCAATCAGCAGTTGGCTATCCAGCGTTTCAATCCCTGATAGGGATTTATGGGTTTTCCGGCCCGATCTAAAATCAGGGGTTCTGAAGAATCAAACAGTTTCAATCCCTGATAGGGATTTATGGGTTTTCCGGCCGCCCGCTCCAGAAGCCTTGCTGTATTTGGTTTTCAAGGTGCAGTTCCGTGAATCTAAAACTAAAGTACCATTCTAGCCTTCGGCTTGTCAATCCCCAATTTTTCATACTCACTCCAAAACGTTATCCTGTAAAGCTTCCAGACTTTCCGTGAATCGTTTTTTCAGAAGAGGGGCATCAAATCCTTGCGGAACATGAGTTTGAGCCAAAAAATTTCATACCCCTATTTTAACAGCTACCGGTTCACGGAAACTAAGCAAAAAATATTGTTCGATCGCGCGATCGAACAAAACCACGCCCTCAATCCTACGCAAAACCCATCAAAAACAGATGCTGCGATCGCTTCGTTCCTCGCAATCACATAATACCCGATCGATAAACAAGTCTTGACCCGATCGCACAACAGCTATCATAAATAAACCATCAACCTCTATCATCCTCGCCGCATCATGAACCCTGCCCTCACACAATTTGGCACTCAAATGTCCCAACTCACAGGAGTTCGGGCAATTATGAAAGATATTATAGAAACACTCAGAGCCGGCCACGGGCAGGAATTTATCAATTTGAGCGCCGGAAATCCGGTGATTTTGCCGGAAGTCGAGCAATTGTGGCGCGATTGCACTGCGGAACTTTTAGCCAGCCCCGAATACGGCGAAGTCGTTTGTCGCTACGGTTCCAGCCAAGGTTATCAGCCCTTTATCGATGCAGTATTGGCCGACTTTAACCAACGTTACAATCTCAATTTGACCGATCGCAACATTTTAATTACTCCGGGAAGTCAATCAATCTACTTCTACGCAGCCAACGCTTTCGGAGGCTACACTGCACCAGTCGCCGACACTTCCGATCCCAAATCTCAAATCCGCAACCTAAAGTCGATCGTCCTTCCCCTCAGCCCAGACTACACCGGTTACGGCGGCGTCAGCCTAATTCCCGAAGCAGTCATCGCCTGCAAACCCACCCTAGATATTGATGCAGCCGCCCACCGATTCAAATACCGCCCGGATTTCAGCCAACTGTCGATCGATGAAACCAGCGGTTGCGTCATCTTTTCCCGTCCCTGCAACCCCACCGGCAACGTCCTCACCGACGACGAAGTGCAGAAAATAGCCAATTTAGCAGCCGCTTTCGACGTGCCGGTGTTAGTCGATTCCGCCTACGGGCCTCCCTTCCCCGCCTTGAACTTTACCGAAATGAAGCCGATTTTCGGCGGCAATATCGTCCACTGCATGAGTTTGTCGAAGGCCGGATTACCGGGTGAAAGAATCGGAATTGCGATCGGCGATGAAGGAATTATTCAAATATTAGAGTCTTTTCAGACCAATATGTGCATTCACTCGCCGAGATACGGACAGGCGATCGCAGCTAGGGCCATTAAGTCCGGCGCCCTAGCCGACATTTCCCTCAACGTAATTCGCCCGTACTATCAAAGCAAATTTGCAGTAGTTGAAAGCACGCTAGAACACGCAATGCCGAAAGATTTGCCATGGTTCTTGCACCGAGGTGAAGGAGCAATCTTTGCCTGGTTGTGGCTCAAAGATTTGCCAATGACTGATTGGGAAATGTATCAAGAATTGAAAAAAGTCGGCGTGATTGTGGTACCGGGAAGTTCTTTTTTCCCCGGTTTGCGGGAAGATTGGCAGCACAAACACGAGTGTTTGCGAATTAGTTTGACTGCGACAAATGATGAGATTGAAACTGCGATGAAACGTTTGGCTCAACTGGTAGAAAAAGTTTATCAATAGCAGTTGTCAGACAGATGAGGTACGTTGTTGGGCTTCAGCCCTCTTAGTTTAAGCGGTTATGTAAGCTGTCAGTCATATAGCGGTTCTCAGACAGATGAGGTACGTTGTTGGGCTTCAGCCCTCTTGGTTTCAGTGGTTATATAAGCTGTCAGTCATACCTCATCTTTTTGAGAAAGGCTATATCTTAATTTGTTATTAGATGACACGGCGGTTTTTACCGCCCGTCTTCTTTGTACTCGTTACTAGAACGAACCAGTTATAGCATTTATCAGAAAGATGATGAATGTAAATGGAGTTTTTGATGCCACCTCGCTTAGTATATAATCACTACTCTCAGAGGGCCCAAGCCCAACAACGTACCTTACTTTTTTGAGAACCGCTATATATCGTTTATGGTTGCATCGGAATGATTTAACCTTACTAGGGCGCAGAGGACACAGAGAGAGAAAAGAGGGATTAATACAGGAGGATGAAGAGTGGATTTGATATTAAACCAGAAGCGCCTTCTTCCTTCTTCCTTCTTCCTTCCTTCTTCCTTCTTCCTTCTTCCTTCTTCCTTCTTCCTTCGATCGACTACAATTTAATAAATATAATTAGAGGCACGGTAGTTATGGCAGTGCAATTAATCAAAAGATTGCTCACCGTAGAAGAATATCATTTAATGGGTAAAGCTGGTATTTTTCCCCAGGGCGATCGCGTAGAATTGATCGAAGGAGAACTTGTACAAATGGCCGCAATTGGAACTCGCCACGCCGGATGTGTCAACCGCCTCAACAGACTCTCGGCTGCAATTCCCGAAACAAGAGCGATTATTGCTATCCAAAATCCTGTTCAGTTGACCGATCGCACTGAACCTCAACCTGATGTAGTATTCCTACAACCCCGTGCTGATTATTATTCAACGGCACATCCTACACCATCAGAAGTTTTGCTGTTGATAGAAGTATCTGATAGTACGGTAGATTACGATCGAGATGTGAAAGTTCCCATTTACGCGCGATCGCAAATTGCAGAGGTTTGGCTAGTAGATTTAGAAGCACAATGCTTAGAAGTATACCGCCAGCCAACACCCAACGGTTACAGTTTAATCCAAAAGTTTTGGCGCGGTCAACAAGTTTCGCCTCTAGCATTTCCTGATTGGGAAGTCAATATCGATTTCATACTCGGATAGTTGCAGCAAGGGGAGCATCTCAGTTTTTCATTTATAGTGCGAGCGTCCTCGCTCGCGAGTATTATACACCTCGCGAGCGAGGACGCTCGCACTACAATAAAAAATATTTTTTGCAACAATGAGATGCTCCCGCAGCAAGCATTCCCAATTACCCATTCCCAATTCCCAAATTCCCAAAATTAAACTACCCGATAAACAAAACTTAAAGTCGCCCAAACATTCACATCCAAAGCCAAATCATCCGTCGATATCCCCAGTTTCTGCACGCCCGGAATACTAGCCACGTGCAAATCTTCCAACACAGCCCGCGCCACATTTAAAGGATTCAACAACATCACCGGCAAAGTATCCCTTGTTTGCTGCATTTCCGCTGCTATTGCAGCCAAAGTGCGATCGAACGAATTCTCACTAACTATAATAAAAGTTTCCGCCAAACCCACAGCCCCAGACACCGCCAAGCCCAAAGCCCCAGCCGCTGGCACGCTTAAATTATCCCCAGGGGCGATCGCCATTGACATCGCACCAGCATCACTTTCAGCCTGATAATTCATCGCCAACAACCGTCCAGCGGTATCCGAGGAAAACACCGCAGCATAAACCGGGCGATCGCTCTCGTTATATAATCTATATTGAATTCGGCTGCCGATCGGCAAACTTAGTATACCCAAGTTACTCGATTTCTCGCTTGGAGCGCTCAGGGGTTCCAACCGGTAATCACCACTCGCCCGCACCGACTCCCGCTGCACCATCACCCGGGCTTGCGGCGCTAGAGTTGCCAAAACCGCCCGCACCTTCAGCCGCGAAGATGTCTCATTGACAGTCAGCCGCAGCAACTTCCCCGCCTGTAAAGCTTTCAACTGCGGAATCAACCGCTGTACCGCCACCTTAACGGCTTCTCCCCCGTCGCCCTGAGTGTCGGGAATCAGCATTTGGCTGACAGAAAACAAACCGTAGCGGCCTTGATACAAAGCAGGCTCGTAAGCCGCAGGAGTCTGAGCTACAATGGTTTCAGAGACTCTCCCGAACCGAAAGTCAGCCGGTTGCTCGCTCCCTACGGCTGAAACTTGCGGTACAGTCGCGAAAGCACTGGTAGCATCCACCCGCTCGATTCGTTCCAAACCAGAGTCTAAAGCTACTGTCAAACCGATGTTTCGCGGCAATACCCGAATTTCTTCCCTCACCAAATCGCCGGCTGTTAATTGCCCTTTTGTACGATCGAGCTTATCTAAAATTTGAGCTTTTGCAGACAAACCGGTGCGCGATCGCAGCAATAGTCGTGAAGTATAGTTGCTATCCTCTAGGGAATCGCCCTCTTTTTCATCCATCGCAAACACCGAACCCTCGCAGCACTCCAAAACCCCAGCCGACAACCCGCCCAGCCACAACTGCACCGTTTTGCCGCCATCTTCCACCGCCGTCACAGCCCCATCAGCAGCAGCGGAATTTAACATTAAACTTGTGGCAAAATTCAGCGCCGGTGCGGTTGTTAAATTGTCAGGGCGAATTTGCGGTTGCTGCGATAATCCCGCTATTTGCTCGACTGTGCCCGCCGCCCGACTAAAACTGACGCTGAAACTGCTAGCCGGAGTCGCTAACCACAGACTTTGGGTGAGGGCGTAGGTAAACAAACCCGCAGTAAATCCGTTCCATTCTTGTTCCCCGGCGATTTGGGAATTGGCGGCCGCACTCAGCAGGGCGATCGCAGAACGGTTGTTTTTGCCTGCCTGGAGACCTTCAACAAACGTTAATTCTGCGAGGCTTGGCTGCCCGATGGTGGGGCGCGGACGGGAACGGATGCGAAAGTTGCCATTTTTGAGGAAACCCGGGTAGGTGTGACTGGTGTCGAGGATGGCGATCGCATTTTCTGTGGCGAGCGATCGTACCAACTGCAACACCGTTTCCTCTAAAATATCGTTGACCGATCGATTTTCCAGCAGCGGTACCACATCATTCGCCGGCACCAAACTGTTTTGCATTTTTCCCGGAGAGTCTCCAAAACTAACTCGACTACCGCAGCCGCTAAAGTGAAAAACCACCACATCACCCGGTTTTGCTTGTTCCCTCAAATGAGTTACAAAAGCCGTCTCGATATTGTCCCTGGTAGCGCCAGCATCAGTCAAAGTCAGAATATCCGACGGCGCAAACCCAAACCGATATACCAGCAATTCCCGCTGCAATTCCACATCCGTCACACAGCCGTGTAGGGGCGAATCTGGATATTGGTCAACCCCCACCAACAAAGCCAATTTACGCGCTGTTGGCTGGGCTAAAGCTTCCAAGTAGCGCGATCCCAACCGCAACCATCCAGCCTCGCTGATTCCGATGGCGGCCAGCACCCGGCCAGCTTGCTGCAAAAATTCCCGCCGCTTGAGTCCCATTTTTAAAGAGTTTTGAATTTTATGTTTTGAATTTCAAGTTAAATACCCCTCTCTAATTTTAGGGGCTTTCATTAGATTGTGACTTATACCAATTCTGAAAACTTATACAACATTAGTAGGATGCGTCGCAAATCTCAAAACCCTGGAATCCAGTAGATGCTGACTGTTAATTCTTAAGATATAGCGGTTCTCAAAAAAGTGAGGTATGCCCTAATGCCCGGTTTTGCGGGTTTTGCCGGCGCAGGCCTATTCCCTATTCCCAGTCGTACCTCATATGAGATCTCGAAAGGCTATAACTTCGGGAGCATCTCATTTTTGTAAAAAGCATTTTTTTCTTATAGTGCTGTCCCCGCTCGCGTATTATTACGATACGCGAGCGGGGACAGCACTATTAAATGCAAAACTGAGATGATCCCATAACTTCTAAGTTTTAACTTTTGAGTTTCAAGCTTAAATTTTACAATTTAAAACTCAAAACCCCCAACTCAAAACTATTCAGAATGCCACCAATACCAAAGTTCAAGACTTAAATCTCGTAACTAAAAATATTCATAGCCTTCGCCAATTCGGCGGCGACTTCGGGTCGAGAAAACTGCGGTGGTGGCAATTTTCCAGCGCGCAGCATCTCGCGCACTTTGGTTCCCGACAAATGCACCCGCTGTTCCGGAGTGCTGGGACTTGTTTTAGTTGTACCCATTTGTTCCGTCACCTTGCAATAGAAAGCGTGCTCGAATTTCATCGGCACAATTCCCAATTCAGAAGGCTCGAACTCGTCAAAAATGTGTTGGGCGTCGAAGGTGCCGTAATAATCGCCAACTCCAGCGTGATCGCGCCCGACAATAAAGTGAGTGCAGCCGTAGTTTTTGCGAATTAAAGCGTGAAAAATTGCTTCTCTGGGGCCGGCGTAGCGCATCGCCGCCGGATTAATTGCCAAGATTACGCGATCTTTTGGATAGTATTTATCTAGCAGGATTTCGTAGCAGCGCATCCGCACGTCAGCAGGGATATCATCATCTTTAGTTGTCCCGACTAACGGGTGCAAAAATAATCCGTCTACTGTTTCTAAGGCGCATTTTTGGATGTATTCGTGGGCCCGGTGGATGGGGTTTCGGGTTTGGAAACCGACTATGGTTTTCCATCCTTTTTCTTTGAACAGTATTCTCGATTTCGCCGGGTCAATTTGGTATTGCGGAAACCGCGCATCTAGTTCGCGTTCCAGCAGCCAAACTTCGCCTGCGAGGTTCACTGGCCCGGATTGGTCTACTACTTGAACGCCCGGGTGTTTGAGATCGTCGGTACGGTAGACGTTGAGGGCTTCTTCTTCTTTGCTGTAGCGGTATTTTTCTGCAAGTTCCAAGATACCGGCAAATTCACCAGCCGGGGAGTCTAGGCGGACTAAGGTGCCTTCGGTGAGGGTGTCGGCGACGGCCTCGCTGACTGAAAGGGTGATGGGAATCGACCACGGGAGGCCGTTGGAGAGGCGCATTTCTTTGACTACCGATCGATAATCAGCTTGGCCCATGAACCCTTTGAGAGGACTCAGGGCGCCGATCGCGATCATTTGCAAGTCAGAGATCGATCGATCCGAAAGCTGGACTCGCGGCAGGGACTCTGCTTTGTCGAAAAATTCCTGTCTTTGGTCTAGTGTAGCAATGCGGTTGACCAGGATGCCGCCGTGAGGGGCAATGCGGTCTGAATGCTGGCTCATGTCTATTTGAAGTTGTTGGTTTTATCTGCCAGAGTACATACTACCAAGGCCAGGCCGTAAATCTACATTATTTTTTAATTTTTCTGGAGTTTTGCAGAATGCTGATGAAGGCGGGGCTGCGATTCTTTAAACTGCAAACTCGCACTCAAAACTCTCAAATTTCCCATCAAGTTTGCACTTTAAATTCTTCGGGTGCTATCCCCCAATTTACCCAGCTAATTGCTTCTTTAGCCGTTAGCACTTTTGGCGGCACTCGCAAAGCGTGAATGTGTCCCGTACTCGGACAAGTCATCTTCAACAAAAATATTGGCTCTATGTCAACATCATTCTCAATTTTCAACAAAGTATATTCTTGCCAAGTATCCAATTCTATTGCTTGCAATTCTTGACAAATTTTCGGATAGCCGATCGCCCCAATCAACACTCGCCGCACTTCCGCATTCTTTTCTCTTAGCAGCCATGAAGCCTCCCAAGACTCCGGCGCAACTTGACCGATGCTTTCGGGTAACAGCACGCCACGATAAGAGTATACTCTGAAGTTGTCAGCAAATTCGATGGCGGGCTGACATAAAGCGTGGAGCAAATATTCGCTGTCAAAATTAATTCTTCGCGGGCGATCGCACACAAAGCACTTTTTCTCAAACGGGTAAATCCAGCCGCAGTTTTCGACTAAGGCTTTAAAGGCTGAGTACAAAGAGCGATCGCACTCCAATTCTAAGACCTCAATACAAAAATCTACCCAACTTCCGTGACAGGCGGAAAGTTCGGATAAGATCCAGTTATTATTATAGGTTATATTGACAAAAAATTGGTGAAATCTGCTGCCCAACTTCTTTGCTAATTTGGCATAAACTTCGTCTTTAATATGAATTTGGAATTGACTTATCAGTTGAGCATATAGCGGGTTATAGAGTTGGCTGTAAATCTGATTTTCCAGTTTCCGGTCGAGTTGACTTCTTAATGTATCGTACAATTCATTATGAATTTTGTCTCGAATTTCGCTACCAGTTTCCAGACCCGAATCGCGTATCCTTAGCCGTTCAAGAGCTTCCAAAGCTATGTAAGGGCTGTCACAGAAAATAATTTCCGGTTCGCCCAAGCCGATGATGTTGTAGGCGGTGTTGATGGCGGCTGTCGCGATCGGGCGATCGAGTGGTGCGATCGACAGTCCAATTTGCCGCCACTTTTCGCGATAAATGGGAGTTAGCGCTGCTTGTTCGGGAGTTAGTGCGATCGTTGGTACTTTCATCTTGTTTTATTTTCGATTGAATAATTAATTTAGTGCGATCGTTAGGACTTGATTCCTCAAAAATAGAGAAGGACTGAAGTCCTCACTACAAACCTATTTTAGGATAGTAATTATAGCGGTTCTCAAAAAAGTGAGGTATGCCTGCGATGCCTATGCCCTATGCCCCATGCCCTATGCCCTATGCCCCATGCCCCATGCCCCATGCCCCATGCGTACCTCATGTTAGTGAGAAAGGCTATAGATTATTTGTATAAATTAACAATTTTTTGCAAAACCCCTAAAATCAGAGGAAGATTATCGAGATAATAAACATCATCATCAATAATTAAATTATTTCCTTTTAATTTAAGAAACCGCCAGACAACCCCCGAAGTTACACAGCCAAATACGGCAGGGATTGAGTTTTTTTGGCGTTCGTTAAATAGCTGAGCCGCCACCATTTGTGCAGCACACTGCGGCAGACAAGATTCTATTTCTCCGCCTTTTGTTTCTCTAAGTGCAAAAAACGGAACTTTAATTTCAAAATTCAACGGTGTCCCAGACAGTAGAAAGTCGCATTCTCCATGCAATCCCTGAGAAACATCTACATCAAATGCCCAACCGGAAAAAACAGAAAATTGTCTGTGATTTTTTTCTCTAAATTCTAACAAAATAGGAGAAATAATCCGTTCCGAACGTTCTTTTGCTGTTGTTACAGCAGTGTTAGAACTAATTTCCAGAGCTCTCCAAAGCCATTGGGATGGTTCTAAAGGAATAATTTTGGCACTCAAAATTGGACTGAGTGACATCTCCAATCCAAACCGCTCTTTTAATTGTTGGAAAGTGAAGGTTCTGTAGGACATATTTATCAGATAACTCGTTCAACAGTTGACAGTTGACAGTTGACAGTTGACAGTTTGAGAGCGACCTCTAACTAGAAGGAAGAGGATTGGAGTAATGAATATTATGATTTTAATTTCTCTCTCAAAGGGAGAGGTTTTCAACCAATTCTTTATGGTGAAAATAAACATCACTTTGAGATAGAAATCGAGTTGAAAAATGATAAACTAGCTTAAATAGTAAGGGAGCATCTCATTTTTATAAAGAGCATTTTTTTATGTGAGTGATGTCCCCCATCGCACGGGTTAGACAAAGCCCGGGCGATCGGGGACAGCACTATAAAGACAAAACTGAGAGGCTCTCAATAGCAATCCTTAAGGAATTTGTGAACGTCTCTCTTTTTTCTATCTCGCGACGATAAGTAAATCCTAATTTTTTCTTCCTTCTTTTTATCCTGAGCGACTTGTCAGCCAGCGTAGCCGAAGCGAGCCTTCTTCTCTCTGGCATCTTTCCAGGAAGTATCGAGCGCGCAAAGCATTTGTAGTGCTTTTCTCAGCTCGCAAGTCATTGACAGTTGACAGTTGACAGTTGACCGACTGAATGCCTAATGACTAATGCCCTAATGCCCAATCCCTCCGCTTCGCTTCGCCCAATCCCTCCGCTTCGCTTCGCCCAATGCCCAATGATTAATGACAAAAAAGAGATGCTCCCTCTTCTCTCTTCCTTCTAAACATTTAACCACTGAAGGAGTATCTTGGGCGCTGGCAACAAAATAATTAACAAAAGCCCGATCGCCAGCAACCCCAAAAAATCTCGCCTATCGTCCAATTCGCTGACATCATTCAACGCAGGTTCGTCGTTGAGAGGCGTCAAAAACAAAATAATTGCCCACAACAGCAAACCTTGTTCCAAAAAAGAAAGCAGCAGCATACAAATTCTGGCAAATTGCCCGATCGCCATACTAGCCCGCTGGCAAAACATCGCGTGTACAATATGCCCGCCGTCGAGTTGTCCCACAGGCATCAAATTAAATGCAGTCACGATCAAACCCAAATAGCCCGCCACCGCTACCGGATGCAAATTAATCGCAGTTTCCGCATTGAAAGCGCCGCCCAAGGTTAACTTGCTCAACAAAGTCATCAGCAGCGAAAATTTCGGACTAAAAGAGTCAAAATTTAACATTCCCGACTTGTCAGACAGCGGTACAATTGTCGAATGATCCAAACCCCAAATCAACAACGGCACTGTCGCGACCAAACCCGCCAGCGGGCCGGCAATACTGACATCAAATAAAGCTCGGCGGTTGGGAATTGGACTCCGCATTTGAATGAATGCACCAAAAGTTCCCAAGAAAAAAGGAACCGGAATAAAATAAGGCAAAGTCGTGCGAATTTTGTAGAATCTGGCAGCTAAATAGTGACCGGATTCGTGAATTCCCAAAATTGTAATGAGAGCCAAGGAATAAGGCAAACCCTGAAGCAACACATACGGGTTGGACTGCAAAATTTTTTCAGTGACTCCGGCAATTTGCGAGCCGACAATTGTAGTCGTAAACACCGTAATCAGCACCAAAGCTAATGCAAAAAACGGCCTGGTTACAGATTCAGTTTTGACCGAAGTTTCCCCGGATTGGTGGCTGGGATTGGGAACTATGGCAAAAAAAGGTTGACCGCTCAAGCTATTTTGAAAGATGACTAAAAAGCGATCGCCAAAATGCTTCTGGACATTCTCCCGAATCGCCTGATAAGCCGCCTCCGGGTTCGTACGCAACTGTCCCCGACAAATGACAGCCTGCGCGCGAAATTCTAAATCTTGCAAAAAGTAAATTGACCAAGGAAAACAATCGCGCAAGCTCGCTTCTTCCTCGGAATCGATCGGGCGCAGGGGCGGTTTGGGCTCTGTCGGTTCACTTCCAGAGCCTGCTATCTGCTCAGCCGTGGAGGCGGTAATTTGCTTGCGCCCCAACTGTACCAAAAACCAGTACAAAAAAGGGCAAACCAGAAAAGGTATAATTACCAACTCGGGCGGTACTTTTTTGCTCGCGCCGTTAACTAAAAGCCAACCGCTCCAAATCAGCGCCGGCGCCATCATTACCAGCCACAGCAGCCATACCGGAGTTCGCGTGATGCGGCTGGTGCTGCTCTGCAACAAGTAGTAAGAGATCAACCCCAATACAAGCAACCATAGTAAAAAAAACATAATATTTATTCCATGCCTCTGAATATATCCTTGAAACAACAGACTTCAGTCTCCAAACAGCCCAGGCTCGTGCTGGAAAATATTTTTGCTTTCCCACCTAACCGGGATACGCTGGGTGCGACAGCTTATTTCATTGTAGAAAACGAATCGAACATCCTGGTAGATTGTCCCGCTTGGGATGAGATTAACCTAGCCTTTTTGCGGGAAAACGGCGGCGTGCGGCTGCTGTTTCTCACCCACCGCGGCGCGATCGCCAAGGCGCGGGAGATTCAGGAAGCCACGGGCTGCGATATCCTGATTCAAGAGCAGGAAGCTTATTTGCTCCCAGGATTGCAACTGACGGTTTTTGAGCGAGAATTTGCTGTGAGCGATCGCATAAAAGCATTGTGGACTCCCGGCCACTCTCCTGGTTCATCTTGCCTTTATGATACTGGCAGCGGTGGAGTGTTGTTTACCGGCAGACACTTGCTCCCCAATCGAGAAGGCGCTCCGGTACCGCAGAGAACGCCAAAAACTTTTCACTGGCCGAGGCAAATTAACAGCGTGCAGTCAATTATCGATCGATTTTCGCCTTCGACTCTTCAATATATCTGCCCCGCTGCGAATACTGGTTTTTTGCGGGGAAAAGGATCGATCGATCGAGCTTTTGAGCAATTAACTAATCTGGATTTAGCTGTTTGTTTGCAGAATCAAGAACACCGGGCGGTTCAAACCGCGTCTATACAAGCAAAACCCGCCTCCGCGGGTTGAAGGAGACGGCGGTTTTAACCGCCGTCTTATCAATCGCGTATTGGATTAAAATTACCTTATTTTCTTCAGTCCACGGAGGTGGACATTGTTTCTGTAGACGCGGTTTCAACCGCCGTTTTATGTTATTCCGCCGATTATTACCGCCGATTATTAGGGCCGATTATTAGGGCCGATTCTTATGGAAAAAACCGAAAAACAAAAAATGCTCGCCGGCGAATTGTATCTAGCTGCGGATGAACAATTAATTGCCGATCGCCAGCGAGCCCGCCGCCTCGCCAGAATCTACAATTCTACCCGCGAAGACGAACCAGAGAAACGGTTAGAAATCCTTGCCAAATTGTTCGGTGCAATCGGCCCCAAAATTGAAATCGAGCCACCTTTTTACTGCGACTTCGGCAGCAATATTTATGCGGGAAACGGATTGTACATGAATTTTGGCTGCGTGATTCTCGACTGCAATCGAGTTAACATCGGCGAAAATTTGCTGTGCGGCCCCAACGTGCAAATTTACACTGCTTTTCATCCCACCGATCCGGAAATCAGACTTTCTGGCCGAGAACTCGCCGCTGAAATTAATATTGGTAATAATGTTTGGATTGGCGGCGGAAGTATTATTTGCCCGGGAGTCACTATTGGCGACAATAGCACGATCGGCGCAGGCAGTGTTGTTGTCAAAGATATTCCCGCCAACGTTGTGGCGGCGGGGAATCCTTGCCGAATCATCCGGCAGTTGCCTTGATGTGGTAGGATCGACTAACTGGCGCGATCGGCTTTTTGGAGCTTTAAACAAAAATTTTAGAGACTAGAACCGCCAGTTTGAGATTTTTCAGGTAAAATCCCCCGAAAAAATCTCCGGCAAAAATCTCAAATCTCAAATCTCTAATTGCTTAATTTCTTCCTTCCGGTTTCTCCACTACCAAGCTTTTCTTGTCAGGAACTCAGGGAATCAACGCCACTGAGCTTGTAAGAAATTACAAGCTGTTCTCGACGCCAGTTTTCCGCTCTGTCATCTGCAATTAAACAGTTTTAAAGTCACTGAAACAGTGTTGCAGGTCTAACAAGCCTTTATAACCAGGTCGAGGCGGACATTACCCCGCAAGGGAGAAAGGATACAACTGTATCGACCTTGGAGGGGCAACCACACCCCTCTAACCCCGAAAGGGGATTCAAGGCGGTTGAAACCGCGCCCGTCGTTTTCCTCTCAGGTCTAAAGACTCGCTCGTTTCCCACTTACCGAATATTTTTTATGACGACTGCAACAGTTTATCCCAGCGCACCCGAACTCGGCACCGACGACTACATAGTAGTGGGTTTAGCCACCTGCTTCATCAAAGAAGAAGGCGAAGTTCATCAAGTAAAAGTAATCGAACCTATCCCCTCAGCAGCTTTGCAAGCAATTGTCAAGGGAATTCCCACATCTTATGAAATGGCTTGGGGGACGACTTTAGGCTCGATACTCGACGGCGAATCACCCAAAAGGCTGCCGGAATTCCCCGCCGAAGCTCAGTTTAGCGAAGAATTTGGCTTTCGGGCGATCGCCGCAGCCCGCACTTACAAAATCCGCCCCGAGGCTCAAATTCACATTCCCTCAGGAACAGTTCGCAACGACTTTACGTATTCCTTAGAACGCAAAAGAGTGCTGAACACCGAGCGCGTCATTCGCACTGAAGACAATGTGAAACAGCACGAACACACTCACAAGGTTCTATAAATAAATCGCCAAACAGCAGCTATTTAGCACCGCAAAAAGTTTTGAGATTTGAATTAAAGATTTAACAACAAATTTTTAGTTCATCAATAACTCAAAACTTTTAATATTTTATGATTGAGGCAACGGCATACATCTCAATGTAGGGTGTGCAGTCCGCACCTTATCTAATTGCACAAAAGCCATACATTTCAACATTACCGAACCAGTCAATCCACCTAATTAAACATAAAATATGAGTGGCTAACAAAGCTGGCTGTGTATTCCCTCTCTCTTCTTCCTTCTTGTTCCCTCTTCCTTTTTTTGACGCTCGCGAATCCGAATGGCTTCTGCCTTCTTGCCTCTCTCTTCTTCCTTCTGACTGATGAAAATTGAAAACAGTCAACAGTCAACAGTCAACAGTCAACAGTCAACTCTTCCTTTCAAGATCGGGTGCTTATGGGCCACCTTGCCCAATTGACATAAATTATTAATAACAGTTAACAAAAGTATTAAAATTTTGAATAATTAAATTGTTGAATAAATATTGTAGTTTCTCAAAAATATGGTAGAATCTGATTCCAGTCAGACAAGGTGAGCAGGCCGGCGGGAAAAAAATCAAAAATCCCCGCAATTATTGCTAGTAGTTTCAGACTACTGACAGGCGAGCAAGTTCATCGCAGGTGAGCTGAGAATTTCAATCTCACAAATTGGTCAAACCATGGGAAGCTTTGCGAAAGTGAAGTGGTGGAAATTAACTCAACTATTGCCAGCGAGATTTAAGGGCGAATACGATCTGCGCTACAAAATCGCGTTGTTAATTTTGGGCGTAATAATTATGGCAGCTAGCATCGCTGGTTGTATCAGCTATCAAAGGGTTCGCCGCTTGATTGTCAACAATTTAGAGCGAAATACTTTGTTAGAAGTTAAGGAACGGGGTAACAAGATCGATCGCTGGATCGGCACGAGAAAGACTGAGCTCGAAACCCTTGCTAACACTCCTCCGGTGCGATCGATGAATTGGTCTGTGGCAGGGCCTTATTTAAAATCCGAAGTAAATCGACTGCAAGACTTCAAGCATTTCGCATTAATTGAACCCGATGGTTCTTATTATACCACAAAAGTCGGTAGAGCTTTGATTAACGTTAGCGATCGCCAACACTTCAAAAAGGCAATGGCTGGGCAAGTATATGTTTCAGATCCTACCATTTCTCGCACGCTCAAAAAACAAAGTATTGTTCCCATTTCGGCTCCGGTGTGGTCAAATTCTCAGGAGAATCAACCAAAAAAGGCGATCGGAGTAATGAACGGTGTCATCAGCATCGACAGAATTGCCGAAGTAGCGGGAAAGCTGGAATATGAGGCAGGAAGTTACGCTTTTGTACTCAATTCTCAAGGAGTGCCGATTGTCCATCCCGACACTCGGTTAATGGGAAATATTGACAAAGCTGCTCCCAGTCTTTTAGAGTCCGCAGATCCTAATTTGGCGAATGTAGTCCGGGAGATGGTTTATCAAAAAACGGGCATTGTACTGACTCAAATCAACGACGCCAGAGTTTATGTTGCCTATCTTCCTTTAGAACAAGCTGAATGGTCGATCGCCCTGGTAATTCCCAGCGACAATCTCGAAAAAGAACTGTTCGCCTTAAATAGATTAGCAGCAGCAGCCACCGGACTGTTTGCCGGAGCTATTTTGGCAGTAATTGTGGCACTCAAGCTATTTTCCCAAAAGTGCATTCGCACTCGCGCAGAAGCCCTTCTCCACCGATTGACCGGCCGCATTCGCGCTTCCTTGGAGCTCGATCGCATCCTGCAAACTACAGTAGACGAACTCGGTACCTTGCTAAAGCTCGATCGGGCAATTTTCGGCTGGTACGACCCGCGACAAGATACTGTAGAATTTTGCTGGGAATATTGCCGGGAAGGTTTACCGGGGCGCTTGGGAATCTTCGGCGCCCAAACAGGGCCCTCTGGAGATTTAGCTGCACGGCTGCATCGGTGCGAAACGATACTTCTCCAGAAAACCTCCGCCCCTGATGCCACAGCCTCTCAGGAAGCAGTGCATCTCAAACTCACAGACAGCCACTACGCAGCAGTACCCGTACTGACTCAGACTAATCGGCTGGGATATCTGTTCGCTTGTGCGAATCGGCGGTTTGCGACTCCCGACGAAGTGGAAGTTTTGGAAGCAATTGCAGACTCGCTGGCGATCGCAATTTCCCAATCCCAACTCCACGGGCAAATACAAGAAGAACTCAAACTTTTAGAAGAAGTATTAGCACAACTCAGAAGAACCGAAGAGCATTTAGTACAAAGCGAAAAAATGACAATTGTCGGTCAACTCGCCACCGGAATTGCCCAGGAAATTAACAACCCAATTAACTTTATTTACGGCCGCCTGATTCACGTCAACGATTATCTCAATAATTTGCTGAAGATACTTCGCCTTTACCGCGAACAATATCCCACACCTGTGCCGCGAATTGCCCAAGAAATAGAGAGCTTCGACCTAGATTTTATCAGCGAAGACTTGCCACAAATTCTCAACTCTCTGAAAATAGGAACCGATCGCATACGCCAGAGCGTCCTGGCTTTGCGGAACATTTCACTTCCAGATGAACCCAACAAAGAACGCGCCAACCTTCACGAAAGCATCGACAATATTCTACTGTTGCTCGCTCACCGACTGGAGAAAAAAATATTAGTAATCAAGGAGTACAGCAACCTGCCACCAATTTTG
Source organism: Microcoleus sp. PH2017_28_MFU_U_A (assembly GCF_020738035.1). Classification (NCBI taxonomy): domain Bacteria; kingdom Bacillati; phylum Cyanobacteriota; class Cyanophyceae; order Oscillatoriales; family Microcoleaceae; genus Microcoleus; species Microcoleus sp. PH2017_28_MFU_U_A. The sequence continues at coordinate 744 of NZ_JAEQCX010000129.1, read as the reverse complement.
TGTTATCCCGGTCAACTGAGCCAAGTATTCGCTAATATCCTCAGCAAGGCGATTGATGCTGTTAACAGGATTGACAAATTCGATCAAACTATTACAATTAAAACAGATATTGTCGAGCATTCAACAGGCAGATTTATTGCAGTATCGATCGCCCACAACGGTTCTCGAATTCCCCCGGAAATTCAACAGAGAGTATTTGACCCATTTTACCATACTAAATCATTAAAAAATTTTACAGGATTGGGGCTGTCGGTTTGCTATAAAATTATTGTAGAGTTGCATGGCGGGCGCATGACAGTTCAATCTCCAGTTCAATCTCAAATTCAATCTCCAACTGAAGGCGGTGCTGAGTTTATAATAGAATTGCCGATATTTTGACATCGTATTCCGCCTAGAGAGTGAGGTTAGTAGTGAGGACTTTAGTCCGCATTCATCAAGGACTAAAGTCCTGACTACAAACAAGAGAGTGAGGTTAGTAGTGAGGACTTTAGTCCGCATTCATCAAGGACTGAAATCCTGACTACAAACAAGAGAGTGAGGTTAGTAGTGAGGACTTTAGTCTGCATTCATGAAGGACTGAAGTCCTCACTACTAACCTAATTCTAAATTCTTCACCAAACTTGACATGATAGGATTAGGGGAATATTGACATACTCCCCGCGCTGAAGCGACGGGGATTCTTGACACATCATTTCAACTTGCTACCGAGGTAGTCTTACGGTCGATCCGTGCCCGTTTATAGTC
>NZ_JAEQCX010000128.1:0-37324 GCF_020738035.1 Microcoleus sp. PH2017_28_MFU_U_A | reverse complement strand
AGGGTCTGCTTCCTGCTTCACCCAAGGGAGTCGGCTCGCAACTTGTCCACAGGCGTAAATTCGGATGTAGCCCATCCTAATCCAAAAAACAATTCTAGCTGAAGCTTTTAGCCATGAGTCACCCACTATTTTCAGCCAATTTAACGAGTTGTGGACTTCCTTCTCGACCTTAACAGGCTGGCTAGTCCTGACAGAACTGCGGTTTACAAACCGGATAATTGAGCTTTGGTTTTCGGCATTGCAGATATTATATCAATTCTAGACTTATCTTGTTCAGCGAGCTTTGACTAAGTTTAGATAACTATTTCGCCCTGTAAGTTAACCTCTTGTACTGACTTTTCAATGATATCGCATATTGACAGTGCCTCATGCCAGAGGGCGTCAGCCACGACCAAAAACGCGCGGGCGCGATCGCCCGTTATGTATTATAGATAACTCAAAAGCTCGATCGATCGAGTCACAGCAGTCCGAGCCGAATAGCACGAATAGAGCGTCCCGCTCGAAGTGAGTTCCGCTCGAAGTGAGCGGGGACGCTCGCACCATAACAGACTCGCGAGCGTCCCCGCTCGCAGATAAGAGCTTGCGCACAGATGCTTGCATCGGGATTCTTCCCCGTCTCCCCCTCTCCCCCTCTCCCTCTCTCCCTTTCTCCCCCTCTCCCCCTCTCCCTTTCTCCCCCTCTCCCCCTCTCCCTTTCTTCCCCTCTTCCCATTTCCCCCTCTCTCTTTCTCCCCCTCTTCCCATTTCCCTATAAAAAAGCGTAGGGCCCGATCGACAGCGATCAGACCCAATAATATAAGAATCTTTGATTTTCTAACAAACGAGATGTGTTTCTGGTAGAGAACTAATTTCTTACTAGGGTTTACAACTTGTGCAGCTTTACTTTTAATCCGCAAGCACAATAAGTCTGACTCGACTGCGGTTTGGCTTGACTGCGCGATCGGCAGTTTCGCCACTATTCCAAGTTGTGTTCGGTTAATTTCGGCCGCGCCTGGGAATTTAGACCGGAGACACCATGTCTATATCCTTGAACTTTGCTTGTGACGCTCCTACATCAATTGCAAGCAATATGTTGTAGGCATCTGAGTCCTGTTAAGGATATCTAGATCTTCCTTCGAGATACTCCAAAATGTTTCTCTCTACGGCGTTTTATAGTGAGGAACACGTCCAGCCCCACTGTCTTTCCAATATATCAAGGATTGTTTGTTCAGGCTGTGAAGATTTCCCTGTCCTACGGAATCGGTCAACCTTCCATTTTTCACAAACCTGGCTTTCATCCCACCCCAAATTAAAAATTATCGAGAGGGGGTTCCCGCTGAACGGGCTAAATATAGCGACCTCCTGTTTCTTTCTGTCCCGGTGTCTATTGTTAAGTTAGCACGAGCTTTGGGAGGAGTAAAGCACAATTTGTAAAACTTGATAGGTCTTTACATTACTAAGTATAATGATATAAATATCCACATAGATGTAAGTTCTATTGCAATACGCTTGGGCTAAGCCCGATCCCCCCTAGCCCCCCTTAAAAAGGGGGGGACAAGAGTTTTCTCAAAGTCAACCCCTACTCTCCTTTTTAAGGGGGATGCGAGGGGATCTCCGGGCAATAAACACTATTAACTGAAGCGTATTGAGTTCTATTGCTGCTACATCTTTACATACTTAACAGTTTTTGTCATGTCTATTACTCCTAAGTCTCTCGGCGGTAGTCAAATCCGCCAAACATTCCTCGACTTTTACGCCCAGCGGGGACACAAAATCCTGCCGAGTGCTTCTTTGGTGCCCGAAGATCCGACTGTGTTGCTAACGATCGCCGGAATGCTACAATTTAAGCCGATATTTCTCGGACAGCGCACCGCAGAATCACCGCGCGCTACCACTTCACAAAAGTGCATCCGCACCAACGATATCGAAAACGTCGGCCGTACCGCCCGCCACCACACGTTTTTTGAGATGTTGGGGAATTTCAGTTTTGGGGATTATTTCAAGAAACAGGCGATTGCTTGGGCGTGGGAACTTTCCACAGAAGTTTTCGGTTTGTCACCGTCCAATTTAGTTGTTAGCGTTTTCCGAGAAGATGACGAAGCTTTTGCAATTTGGCGCGATGAAATTGGCATTCCGGGCGATCGCATTCAACGCATGGGAGAAGCTGACAATTTCTGGCAATCCGGCCCCACAGGCCCTTGCGGCCCGTGTTCCGAGATTTATTACGATTTCCACCCAGAAAGAGGCGACAATATTGACCTCGAAGATGATAGCAGGTTTATCGAATTTTATAACCTGGTTTTCATGCAGTACAATAAGGATGCAGAGGGCCATTTAACACCGCTGCAAAATCAAAATATTGATACTGGGATGGGATTGGAACGGATGGCGCAAATCCTCCAGAAAGTCCCGAACAATTACGAAACAGATTTGATTTTTCCGATCGTCCAATCGGCGGCGGAAATTGCCGGAATTGATTACCACAATAGCGATGAAAATGTCAAGGTTTCGCTGAAAGTAATTGGCGATCACATTCGGGCTGTGGTGCACATGATTGCGGACGAAATTCGCGCGTCAAATGTCGGCCGCGGTTACATTTTGCGTCGGTTGATTCGCCGGGTGGTGCGCCACGGGCGGCTGATTGGGATTCAGGGCGAATTTACGGTGCGGGTGGCCGAAAGCGCGATCGCCCTTTCGGAAGCAGTTTATCCAAATGTGCGATCGCGGGAAGCTCAAATTAAGGCGGAATTGGCAAGGGAAGAGGCGCAGTTTCTCAAGACTTTGGAACGCGGAGAGAAGCTGCTTGAGGAAATTCTCAAAAAAGCTCTTGTGGAACAGGCGTCTCGCCTGTCGGTTTCTGGGGGCGGGCAGGATGCCCACCCCACAGTAGAAATTTCTGGACAAGATGCGTTCACGCTTTACGATACCTACGGTTTCCCCTTAGAATTGACTCAAGAAATTGCGGAAGAACAGGGAATTACTGTCGATTTAGATGGCTTTGAAGTCGCGATGAAGGAACAGCAAACTCGCGCGAAAGAAGCTCACCAAACCATTGATTTAACTGTGCAGGGTTCCTTGGATAAGTTAGCTGAGAGTATCCAGAAAACAGAGTTTGTTGGCTATACTGAATTGTCAAGTTTAGCTGAAATCAAAGTTATCTTAGTTGACGGCAAAGCTGTGGAATCAGCAGAGGCGGGAACTGAGGTACAAGTTGTTTTGAACCAAACGCCGTTTTATGCAGAATCCGGCGGACAACTTGGGGACAAAGGTTATTTGCAAAGCGGAGAGAATGGTCAGAGTTTGTTGGTGAGAGTTGATGATGTGAAAAAGGAGTCAGATTTCTTCGTGCATTTCGGCTTTGTGGAACGGGGAACGCTAAAAGTTGGCGATAGTTTGACTGCGAAAATTGACAATAGTAGCCGCCGCCGCATTCAAGCCAACCACACAGCAACTCACTTATTACAGTCAGCTTTGCGAAAAATTGTCGATGATTCAATTTCCCAAGCTGGTTCCATGGTATCGACAGACAGATTGCGGTTTGACTTCAATTCTCCGCGCGCTGTGACAGCAGAAGAGTTGGAGAAAATTGAGGATTTAATTAATAGTTGGATTGCTGAGGCCCACGCTGCGGAAGTTGCCGAAATGCCGATCGCCCAAGCCAGAGAAAAAGGCGCCACAGCCATGTTTGGCGAGAAGTACGGCGACGTAGTGCGGGTAATCGACTTTCCCGGGGTTTCGATGGAATTGTGCGGGGGGACTCACGTCAGCAATACCGCAGAAATCGGGCTGTTTAAGATTGTTTCCGAAGCGGGCGTTGCGGCTGGTACTCGCCGGATAGAAGCGGTTTCAGGACAAGCTGTGTTGGATTATTTGAATGTGCGTGACAGGGTTGTGCGCGATTTGGGCGATCGATTTAAGGCGAAACCCGAAGAATTGCCCAACCGGATTACTAATTTGCAGAATGAGTTGAAGGATACTCTGAAGCAGTTGGCTGCTGTGAAGTCGGAATTGGCGATCGCGAAATCCGACCAGTTGCTAGCAAAAGCTGAGTCCATTGGCGAGTTCAAAATCATTGTAGCTCAATTGGGTGATGTGGATGCAGAAGCGCTGAAAACTGCGGCGGAAAGATTGCAGCAAAAGTTAGGAAATGCTGCGGTTGTTTTGGCATCAATTCCTGAACCGGACAAGGTAAGTTTGGTAGCAGCTTTTAGTCCAGAAGTTAATAAGAAAGGATTGCAAGCTGGCAAGTTTATCGGGGGAATTGCTCAAATTTGTGGCGGCAAAGGCGGCGGGCGGCCTAATTTGGCCCAGGCTGGGGGACGTGATGCTAGTAAGTTGCAGTCAGCGTTGGAAAGTGCTCGCAATCTGTTAGTTGAAGGGTTGGGTAATTAGGAAGAAACCCGGCGGTTGAAACCGCGTCTACAAAAACAAAACCCACCTCCGTGGGTTGAAGATTTTACCCAATTGATTGAGAGAAACCCGGCGGTTGAAACCGCGTCTACAAAAACAAAACCCGCCTCCGCGGGTTGAAGATTTCATCCAACGATTTTCCATCTCCGAATACCATCTTCGTCCACGGAGGTGGACATCGTTTGTGTAGACGCGGTTTCCAACCGCCGGGGCCTCTGCAATCAACCCGTAATCAATCCGTAAATCACCCCCAAATCCATCCGTTACATCCGCTACAAAATCCGCTGCCGAACTTGCCTTCCCCCAACAAATAATGTAAAATATTCCAAAAATGGGTTGTGCAAAATGAACGAAAAACGCCGCGAAGCCTATCTCAATCTGATTCAATCCCTCCTCAACTCCCCAGAAGACGAACAAATCGCCCTCCTGAAACAGAATCTAGAATTATTAGATGATGGTTTTGCCCGATATCTGCGCGAGTGGGCAACTCAAACTATCGCAGCAATGGAGTCAGAGGAAGCTACAAACATTACTCTTAATATAGTTAAATTCAGTAATTTGATTCAACAGTTTCCGCTGGGTAGCAAAAGTAGCAATATGGAAATTGCCATTGCCGGCTACGAGGCGGGATTGCAAATTTTTAAGCAAGTTCAAAATAATTTAGGACTTGCTTACAGTGACAGAATCAAGTTCGATAGAGGAGAGAATATCGAACGGGCGATCGAATGTTATCAAGCTGCTTTACAAGTTCTCACCCGCGATGCTTTGCCCCAAAAATGGGCGATGACTCAAAATAATTTAGGACTTGCTTACAGTGACAGAATCAAGTTCGATAGAGGAGATAATATCGAACGGGCGATCGAATGTTATCAAGCTGCTTTACAAGTTTACACCCGCGATGCTTTGCCCTGCTTACAGTGACAGAATCAAGTTCGATAGAGGAGAGAATATCGAACGGGCGATCGAATGTTATCAAGCTGCTTTACAAGTTTACACCCGCGATGCTTTGCCCCAATATTGGGCGACGACTCAAAATAATTTAGGAAATGCTTACAGTGACAGAATCAAGTTCGTTCGAGGAGAGAATATCGAACGGGCGATCGAATGTTATCAAGCTGCTTTACAAGTTCGGACTCGCGATGCTTTGCCCCAAGATTGGGCAATGACTCAAAATAATTTGGGAATTATTTACAGTGATCAAATATGGGTAAACAGAGGTGATAATTTAGACAAAATAATTTAGGAAGTGCTTACAGTGACAGAATCAAGTTCGATAGAGGAGAGAATATCGAACGGGCGATCGAATGTTATCAAGCTGCTTTACAAGTTCGGACTCCTACCACCTTACCTCTTGACTGTCTGCAAACAGGGCGAAACTTAGGCGATTTAGCATTAGCAGTAAACTTGTGGGAAACCGCCATACTCGGCTACGAAAAAGCGATCGAAGCAGTCGAACAAAGCCGCGAGTGGATAGCCTCCGAAAACCGCAAACGAGAAATTATCGAAGAAAACCTCAACATCTACGAAAAAATGATGCAATCCTGCATCAATCACCAACAATATCACAAAGCAGTTCAAACAATCGAACGCAGCAAATCCCGCTACCTAGTCGAACTCTTCACCAACAGCGAAATCTATCCCAAAACAGCCACCCAAACCGAAAAACAGCAACTCCAAAACCTGCGCCGCCAAATCGCCTCCCTCCAACAATCCCCTCAACAACAACAAGATAATTTGGCAACAGCATTACAGCAACTAGAACAATACCTAGAAATCTTCAAACAGCGAGAACCAGAATTCAAACTAACTCAAAAAATCCAACCCATAGACATCCCCGAATTCCAACAAACCTTAGACACCGAAACCGCAATTATAGAATGGTACATCGGCGGGGGCGGGCACGCACCATCCACCGCCCCTACGGGGGGATTTGCATTCATCATCACCCACAACAACATAGAATTAGTCACATATACCACAACCGAAATAGCCGAATTAGAAACCTGGAAAAACAACTATCTCAACGAATACCGCGACAAAGCCAAACAAAAAATCTGGCAACAAACCTTATCCGCCAAACTGCAAAAACTCTCCGAAATCTTGCTGCTAGATGAGATAGTCGCCACAATTCCCAATCATTGCCGTCAACTAATATTAGTACCTCACCGCTACCTGCACTTATTCCCCCTCCACGCCCTACCATTCACATCACAAACCCGGTTCACTCAACAAACCGAATTTTGCGGAAACCTCCTAGACTGCTTCCCCAGCGGCGTGAAATACGCCCCCAGTTTGCAACTATTAGAACTCGTACAAAACCGCATCAAAACCCGCACATCTCCCGCCCCCGAACTTCAGCCATTATTTGCGATTCAGAATCCCACCGAAGATTTATCGAACGCCGATATGGAAGTACAAATCATCAAACAAAGATTCGACACCCATGATATCTTAATCAAACAACAAGCTACCAAAATCGCTTTCAACGAAAACCTCAAAAACCTCTCCAATGCTAGCTATATCCACTTTTCATGTCACGGAGTCTTTAACTTTGACTATCCGCTGCTGTCCCTTCTCGCCCTAGCCGATTCCATCGAGGAAAATAACGAGACAGATGCAGAAAGCCGCTATGTGACAATGCGAAGCGGGCGAAAAGCCATCCCCGAAAAATGCCTAACCTTGCGAGAAATATTTGCCGATTTAGAGTTAAGTAAGTGCAATCTCGTGACACTCTCCGCCTGCGAAACTGGGTTAACCAGTTCAACAGAAATGACTGATGAGTACATTGGTTTACCCAGCGGCTTCTTGTATGCTGGGAGTATGAATGTTGTGAGCACATTGTGGTCAGTCGATGATTTTGCGACGGCGATTTTAATGATAAAATTTTATCAGGAATTGCTACCGAAAGTTTCAGTCGCAGTCGCTTTGAACGCCGCCCAAAACTGGATGCGCGCCGTCACCAAGGAGGATTTTGGAGTTTGGGTGAAATCCTTAAATTTAGATAAAAAATCTGGGCAAAGTGTGGAACTGTGGTTAGTATCATCGCTAGAGGAACGGCCTTTTAGTCATCCCAAGTATTGGGCGGCATTCTGTGCTACTGGATATTAGGAAACAGGTTTTTCGATATCTGCGATGGGTGGGGGCGGGTTTATGAATTTGGGGATGGGATGATACAAATGTCGGCGAACCCGCCCCTACAAATTTGGGTATTCTTGATGTATGATTGTCTTACCCAATTCCGTAGGGGCGGGTTCACCAACCATCTTTGATTCCGACAAAAAAATCACAAAAACCCGCCCCCACCCAACCAACCAACCCTGACATTTTATTAACGGAGAATTGTTTTATGGAACCCGAAAAAGTTATCATTGTCTTCTTCAAATGGTTGCGCGAAAATCCGAGCATTTTCATGCCCACAGCATGGCAAGATTTACCGAAACTAGATACAGAAATAGCAGAATCAGCCGATGATGAATTATTCCCGATTGCTATGACTATCAGCAAGTGGTGTGCCCATCATGGATTGGGAGATACATTAAGAGAACAAGCGCGGAAAGATATCGACGATGCCGGCGAACCCACCCCAACCACACAGCAGATGTTAACCAATACTACTCAAACTCTGCGTCAAGACATTGAAGAAACTTACGAAAAACTTCAACAACTAGATGCACAGAAATTAGATAAAGACAATGACTCAAAATAGTAAAATCTATGCCCCCAACGTCTATCTATTTGCCTATCACCTCTGCAAACTGCCAGAAACAGAGTCGATTTCTCCTGGAGAATCAACCAAACTGTGGGAAAAGTGCAACGAGATATTGCAAACTAAATTAGCAGTTGGTAAAGCATTCAACGGCAGCTATTTACCCAAAAAAGATGAACCTCTCGGATGGCGAGTTGAACTAATTAACAAACAAGTTGTCGGCGGCCGAAATTCTCTCGCTTTTGCTAAGGATATTTCCTTTGACAACCAGCAAATAAATCTCAAAGGTTTCGCCCAACCGCTGCGGATTGATGACAGCTATGCTTTGGGTTTGCAAATTCGCGTCCCCGAAAAAGTTAACAATATTAAAACGCCCGCTGTCGATGTTACCATCTTCAAAGAATTTAATCCCGAAAACTGCTTGCTGCCCGATTTTGTGCAAAGCTATTTCGGGCAAACTCTGCTGATTACGGCTTGGCTGAGTGTCGAACAAAACCAGGCCGCGCGGGAAGATTCGCAGTTTCTAAAAGGTTTAGCCCAACAGTGTCTAGAAAAGTTAATTTCCGGTGACAATCTGCCGAATTTTTACCGTCAAGGCGAGTTATTCGGTAGCCCAATTTTAGAATACGGCGATCCAAATCGCCAAGATACTGACTACAACATTATAGTCTGGTTTTTCAACAGTTCTGCAACTGAGGAAATCTGGGATGAGACGCGGTACAGCGATTTTGTCGAGTTATTTTTGTACCGCAATAAGATTCTCCGCGCCTATCGCGATACCCGCAAACTTTACCGGGTGATTAGCGAGGAATACAAACAAATTGAACTCAATATCGACGCGACTTTTAATTATTTGCGGCAAGACGAAGCCCAGCAGCAGCAATTGAAAGGTGCGGGTTTAAAGGAAGAGGAATTAGAACGTCTCGAACGTCAGACAATCGAGATGCCGCCGCGCGCTGTCAAGTATGCCCGGTTGCTGATGCAGTTGGAATTTAGACAAAATACGATCGCAATTAACGCCAAAAACTACCAAGATAAATTATATCAGATAAGTCTTGACTTAAAATCTCGGAAGAAATACAATGAAAGTGAGTGTGATTTAAGCTTTCTCGAATTATTCAGCAAAGAAACCTCGCCGCAGTTTCAAGCACAAATCAAAGGTGACTTAGGCTACTTCAGCCACGGCACCGGCTTGCTAGACAAAGCAATGGAAGCAATTCGAGGAGTTGTCGCCATTGAAGAGGCTTATCGGGATGCGAAATTAGAAGTCACGATTCAAGCAGTCGGCTTTGGTTTGGGAGTCGCCGGGGTAGTCGCTGGGAGTTCTCCTTATTTGATTAAACAAGACCCGCCGAATCAGGTAATTGCTTTGCCTTTCCTGAAGGTGGGAATTAATTCTTTTGTGTTGGTATTGTTGATTAGTATCGGCGCGGGAGTTGTGGTTTGGTCTTTGGTTATGTTGGGCGCAAATTTCAAGAATATTCGGGCTAAATTTAAATAAACCCGGCGGTTGAAACCGCGTCTACACAGACGAAACCCGCCTCCGCGGGTTGAAGATTTTACCTCTTCGTCCACGGAGGTGGACATCGTTTGTGTAGCCGCGATTTCCAATCGCCGTGAATTCTAATCGCCTTTAAAGTAATTTAATATTGAGGAACAGACGAATCTACTTCTTGACTCCAAGCAGTAATCCCGCCCTTAACATTAATTCCCTCAATTCCGGCTTCCTTCAAGATGCCCAAGGCCTTCGCAGAACGGCCGCCCATTTTGCAATGTGCAATCAAGCGATGTCCGTTCAACAATTCTTTGACCTTCGCAACACCTGCGCCGTGTTCGATATCCGGTAATGGAACCAAAACTGACCCAGGAATTTGAGCAATTTGATACTCGTTAGGATTGCGAACATCTAACAAGACAAAATCCTTGGCGCCGCTGTCGATTAACTTTTTAAGTTCCGTGACAGTCATCTCAGGGATTTTCTGTTGTTCTGCTTCCTCGGCTTTAGCTTGAGGAATGCCGCAGAATTGTTCGTAATCGATTAACTTGTCAATTACCGGACGTACTGGATTCGGTCGCAATTTCAACTGGCGGAATGTCATATCTAAGGCATTGTACAGCAACAATCTGCCGCTCAAAGTTGTACCTTGACCTAAGATAATCTTAATAGCTTCCGTGGCTTGAATGCAGCCAATTACCCCAGGTAAAACGCCTAAAACGCCGCCTTCCGCACAGGAAGGAACCATTCCAGGAGGCGGGGGTTCTGGGTACAAATCGCGGTAATTCGGGCCGCCTTCGTAGTTGAAAACTGTTGCTTGTCCTTCAAATCGGAAGATGGAACCGTAGACGTTGGGCTTGTTCAAAAGCACTGAAACGTCGTTCATTAAATAGCGAGTCGGAAAGTTGTCCGTACCATCGATGATGATATCGTAGGGAGTGGCAATGCCGATCGCATTTTCGGAACTAACGCGAGTCTCGTACAAATCAACTTGACAAAAAGGATTGATTTCTAAAATCCGATTTTTCGCCGACTCAATCTTCGGCTTCCCAACCCAAGAAGTGCCGTGAATAACCTGGCGCTGCAAATTGGAATGGTCAACAACATCAAAGTCTACAATCCCAATGCGGCCAACACCGGCGGCTGCTAAATACAGCAGCAGCGGCGAACCGAGTCCTCCCGTACCGACGCAGAGCACGCTGGCTGCTTTGAGACGCTTCTGCCCTTCCAATCCAACTTCTGGCAGGATGAGGTGGCGAGAGTAGCGTTCGTATTCTTGTTTGTTGAGCTGGATCTCGTCCAGATTAGGATTTAGCATGATATTCTGTTATACGCCGATTTTGAATTACATCCTATCTGAATCTTTCGCATTTTTGCGTGTTTGTTATGTTTAGTAATTATTTCTTAATCTGAGTCGGTTCGATCGCGAGAATTTCCTCTGCTTGAAAGTTGCCCTCTGCGTCAAGACTCCAACTGCGGAGGTCTTCTGAAGTGCCTTGTCGGACGGATACGATGATGTAGGAGTATTGTGGCCAGGCTAGGGTTCGATCGCACTCCGAGGGCACTGCCGGACAATCCGGGTGAGAATGATATATGCCGATAATATCAAGAGTGCGATCGCGCCCGTGTTTCATCGCCCGCAACATATCTTCAGGCTTAATAGCATATCTGCGTCTTTCTGTCAATCCTGTTTGTTCGGGCCAATTCTCCTGGGCTTCTGCACTCCAAGCATTGTCAGCCGGCCAAACTTCTACTAAAGTTTTAATATCGTCAGTGATTGTACCTAACAATAAACCGCAGCATTCTTCTGGATAAGCGCTTTCGCCGTGGCTGCGGATGGATAACAGGTGTTGGGGGGAAAGTGCGATATTTTGCATTTTCTTGTAGGCTTTTTTAAACGAACCGCGAAGGCGCTAAGGACGCGAAGGAAGAGAGGAGAAGGGAAGGGAATTTTTTATATATAACTAATGTTAAATATGCCCGGTTTCTTTTCATAAATCTTGAGTTTATTAACGAATAATTTAGGAAGAAACCGGGTTGATAGCCCGTGCGTAAGTCTTTGGCTATTTAGCCCTAAATTGCTATTAAGTTGGAGTTTGTTGCAATTCTGGCCGTTCGTCTGGGACGATCGCATTTTCGACTGGACACACCTGCAAACAAATGCCACAATCTATGCAGGTATCGAAGTCAATCCAAAACCAATCAGTACCTTTGACATTTTTGCCGGGGCCGGGGTGAATGCAAGCAACTGGACAAGCGCCGACGCAATCAGCAACTCCTTCGCAGATATTTGTAACGATAGTGTGCGCCATGTTTCTATTTTAGATTTTAGATTTTAGATTTTGGATTAGACATTATATCATGTCTGTCTAAGTACAACTGTACAATTGGTTCGTAGTGAGGACTTTAGTCCTCTGGTTTTTTGCGGACTGAAGTCCTCACGATCAAACTGGTTTGTAGTGAGGACTGAAGTCCTCTGGTTTTTTGCGGACTAAAGTCCTCACTACGAACCTGGTTAGAATTTGATTCTTTTGGTTTTTTGCGGACTGAAGTCCTCACTACGAACCGTTTTTATTGCTGGTAATTTGTTGGACACGATTTTAGGAATTACGTTTCAAACAAATCCTAGTTTACCTTTTCAATTGTTGGGACGCCTTCGGCATTTACCCAAGCAATTTGAGCGATTCTGCGATCGCGCGCGTAGTCCCTGGCTTCCTCTTCTGTCTCCCGACTCTCCAAATCTATCTCCACCCGCACTAGGGGAGTAGACTCTCGGAGTTGGCGGGCATAATCAAAGGCCGCCGCCGCTGCTTCCGGTGTTTGAGGCACTACCAACCATTCGCTAGCTGCTGTTTCTGTGGGCAATTGACCCTCTGTCAACAAAACTTGGTGCAAATCTTCAATATTCAGACAAAACCCGATCCCGGGGGAATTTTGCCCTTGGGGGTCGAACAGTCCTAGCAGTTGGTCGTAGCGTCCGCCTTGTCCTAATACTCGCTGTCCGCTCTTGCTGCTGCTGACAACTTCAAACACTATTCCAGTGTAATAGTCAAAGGTTTGAATTAAACTCAAATCGAGGTGGATGTGAGATTTCAGATTGGGGATTTTTGCTTGACATTTTTCCAGCAGTTCGATCGCACTTTTGAGTTCATTTAATGCTGCTTGCTGCGGCACATCTAAATCCAGCTTCGCCACAATCTCCAATACCTCTTCTGGCTTGCCGCGCAAGTCAAACAACAGCAGAGCTCTTTCTCGCAATTCGTCCGACAGCGGCAAAGTTTCCAAAGCTATGCGATCGAGATTGGCGATCGCGCCGCGCACTTTTTGGCGCACGTTTGGCCCAAACGGTTCTAGCAAAGTTGCAGTTAAGCCCGCTTCTCCCAGCACCAAATGCCAGTCATCAATTTCTAAGTTTTGCAAGCACTCAGACAGCAGCAGCAGCACTTCCGCATCCGCAACGCTCCCGCCCGCGCCCAGCAGTTCTACCCCCGCTTGATAGAACTCCTGTTGCCCGCCTGAACCCGTATCCGGGCCTTTGCGGAAGACATTGGCGTTGTAGTAGAGGCGCTGGGGCTGCCAATTTGTCCCGGACATCCGCATTGCAGCCGCGCGGGCGATGGATGCTGTCAATTCTGGCCGCAAGCCGAGTTCTCCATCTTCAGCGTCTTGGAGTTGAATTAAGGTCGATCGGTCGATCGCGCCCCCAGCCATCAACGTCTCCAGCCTCTCTAGAGTAGAAGTAATAATCCGGTGATAGCCCCAGCGGTGAAACACCTGCTGCAAGCGCCGTTCGATCGCAATTTTTTGAGCAACGTCAAGGGGCAATAAATCTCTTGCACCCGATGGGGGTTGGTGAACCATATCAATTTTAGATTTTAGACCTTAGATTCTATACCAATTTCACAAAAGAATGCCACTTTAGGCAAGTTCCCAACTCTCACCAGTCAATTATTCCCCATTCTTTAATTGAAAATCGTATTTGATTGGACTTAGAAGCTTGCCTTTAAGACACCTTGTTAAAGTCGAACGCCGCCACCCTAACATTCGACTTTAACAAATTAAAGTATCAACAATACGCTTGGGATCGGAAGACCGGGCGCTTGAAACCGCCGTATTATCTTTTCAACGATGATTCAAAACAGACAACTGAACAACTGACAACTGACAACTGACAACTGACAACTGACAACTTATCATTTTTTCTTCCCGCCAAACAAACTTGCAAAAAATCCCGGTTTCTCCTGATCTTTTTTATCCTTTGCGGAAGCTTGTTCCAGCTTTTTCTTCACCTCCAAAGCCGTCGGTTCTTCAGAATTTGATGCCAAAGCTTTTTGCACCTCAAGTTTTGCCATTGTGGCTTGATTTTGTTGAAAGTAACACATTGCTAACAAACCGTGAGCTTTGCTGTGTTTCGGTTCGCGCTTCACGGCTTCTTTCAACTCCAAAGTTGCTTTAGCGTAACTTTTGCTCTCCATGAATTTTTGAGCTCGGTCACAATATTGATCGGCCAGCGACGGTTGTGAAACTGTTACTCTCGGCGGCGGCGTGGCGGCTGGGGTTGCGGTGGCTGGGGTTGCGGCGGCTGGAGTTGCGGTGGCTGGAGTTGCTGCTTTTGGGGGTGAACCGGCTGAAACCACACCGCCAAGGCGCTCTTTTCGCAGCAGGTAAACCATGTTGAGTTCGCTAATTTGATCGATCGCATCTTGGGTTTCTTGAACCGACTCGTACTGCTTGAGAGCGAGTTTGCCAACTGCTGTTTTGTAAGCTTCTTCCAAATCTTTAGCGGTAGCTAACTCTTTGGCTGCTGCGCTTTCGACTTGCATTTTTGCTTGTTCTTTAGCAACGCGCTTGGCGATGGCTGCTAATAGCAGGTTGTATTCTTTGCGATCGCTTTCCTTAGAGAATTTGTTGTAGGCGGGATTGACCACTTTTGACAAAAATTGGTTGGCCCAATCTTTATCCGCTTGGTCTTCAAAAGAGCAAGTATCCGAATGCAAGCGGCGGGCGATTTTCATGTAGCGCTTGCGGATGTCGTTAAACTCTGCGTCTAGGGGAATTCCCAAAATTGCGTGCTGATCTGTAAAGTCGTACTTGAACAGCCCTTTTGTCATTTCAAAAGACATAACTTTTACTCTCGCTTTCCTGACTTTTGACTATTCTTTAATGTAGCTTGACTTCAGGGGTTGTGACCCCCGTACTATCCCTGAGTCCTTGCTGTCGAAGCGCTACCTCCAGGAAGATAAGGGCGGAACTGAAAGCAATGCACCGCTGAGTTCGGCGTGTATTTTGCCGTTTGTCGCCAAAACCCGACCCGAGCTCATCTCAAAGGCACCGCCGTCATAGGCTGTAACTTGACCTCCGGCTTCAGAAACGATGAGTACACCGGCTGCTACATCCCAAGGGGAGAGTCCCCGTTCCCAGTATCCGTCCAATCGCCCGCAGGCTGTATGTGCGAGGTCTAGGGCTGCCGAACCGCTGCGCCGCACGCCTTGGGTAAGGTGGGTGAGGTGACAGAATTCGGCATAGTTATTGTCTGCTGTTTCGCGCCGATCGTATGCAAAGCCAGTCACTAGCAAGCTGGTTCTCAATTCTAAACTTTGCGAAACTGCGATCGCCGAACGGTTACAGGTTGCGCCCAATCCTTTGCCAGCCCGAAACAATTCGTTATGTAAAGGGTCATAAATTACGCCGATTTGTGGTATACCGTCGATCAGAAGCCCGATCGACACAGCGTAAAAAGGATATTGGTGAGCGTAATTAGTTGTACCGTCCAAAGGGTCGATCGCCCACAGGTATTTGCTAGTTGCATCCCCTAATTTGCCCGATTCTTCAGCGAGGATGGCGTGTTCGGGTACGAAGCGGCCCAGAATTTCTAAGATGACGGCTTCAGAGGCTTTGTCGGCTTCTGTGACTAAATCGCCCGATCGGCCTTTTTCTTGAACATTTTCTAATTTGCCGCAGAAAGATTGCAGTACGGAACCAGCGGCGAGGGCTGCTTCGGTGGCTATTTCAAGGAAGTTTTGTAGTTGATTATCTGTCATTGGGAATTGGGAATTGGGAATTGGGAATTGGGAATTGCGAATTGCGAATTGGGAATTGCGAATTGCGAATTGGGAATTGCGAATTGCGAATTGCGAATTGCGAATTGGGAATTGGGAATTGGGAATTGGGAATTGGGAATTGCGAATTGGGAATGGGCAAAACAGGGAATTGGTAATTGCTTCCAATGATTGCCAACGAGAGCATCTCACTTTTGCAAAAAAGCAATTTATTGACAGTGCGAGCGTCCCCGCTCGCGTATTGTACAATACGCGAGCGGGGACGCTCGCACTATAAAATCAAAACAGAGATGCTCCCCTGTCAACTGTCAACTGTCAACTGTCAACTGTCAACTGTCAACTGTCAACTGTCAACTGTCAACTGTCAACTGTCAACTGTCAACTGCCAACTATTTCCGATTTTGCTGTCGGAATTCTGCGGGAGTTTGGCGCAAAGCTCGTTCTGGATTCCACAGGCCTTTACCCATGACTCTCGCCCATTCTTGAGCGTTGGCGAGTCGCTGTTGATATTTGGTATTGCGCGATCGCACCGAGGCCAAAACATAACCTTCTTTGACTAGCAGTTCGTTGAGCAAAATTTTATCTTGCCACAAATAGGCTAATTTGCGATCGAACTGGTCTTTCTGTTCGATGTCCGATTCTAGCAATACCTCTTTCCCCCCAATTAGCTGTTCTAATCTTTGTTTCGCTGCTTCTCCCCAAGGCTGCTGTTTTAAATCGGGTGCATCAATCCCAATCAGCCTGATTTGCTCTAATAAGGCAATTTTGTCGGCTGTACTGATAACTTCGATTGTTTGGCCGCTGATAGCCCTTTCTACTTTGGCGATCGTACCTTGGGGCATTTCTGGTTTTTCGCAGCTAGCTAACAACACGCAAAGGGCGATCGCAAATAACCGATAAAGCAGCATTGGGAATAGGGAATGGGGAATGGGGCATTGGGAATTGGGAATTGGGAATGGGGAATTGGGAATTGGGAAGCTATTTTGCATTTAAATTGTGTATCAAAAATCAATTAAACTCTTTTGTGGGGTGGGCTTCTAGCCCGCCCCCAACAAGCAATTCAAAGGCGCAACAGCTTACCAAATTTGCTCTCATTCTTCATCCAACGGCAAACCGACTTTCACTTTACCCTTACCGAAATAGCGGCCGAATTGCAATTCGTACACTTCATCTTCGTCTTGCGTCTCTACCTCAATATTGGAACGCGGATAGCAGACGCACAGCAGCGCATAACCCTCTTTTTGCAGTTCCACAGAAAGTCCCATTGCTTCAGGCTGGTGCAGTTGTCCCGACTTGACGCGCACCGCACAGGCTGTACAAGCGCCGTTACGGCACGAAAACGGCAATTCCACGCCTTGATTTTCAGCACTTTGCAGGATGTACCTGTCTTCGGGTACTCGCACAGTGTGGCGATCGCCCGTTTGTCTGTTATGAATTTTAATTGTGTAGGAGCGAGTCATCAAAATTATGGGTAGAAACCCCGTCCTAAAAGGACGGCTTTGCGTTTTTGAATTTACTATCGCCTTGGGATTGGTTGACTTGGTGTACTTTTGTATTGCACTTTGGGCGGGACAATTACCGCTTCAAATTTTCCAATCCTGTACGCATAGTAATTCGCTCAATTGAGCCTCCCTTTCGGGGTAATGTTAGCTTCGCCAATGTTTTTAGAGCTTGTTCGGCTAGTGGCACTGTTTCAGTGACCTTAAAACTGTTTAACCACTAGCGACAGAGCAAGAGACTAGCTTCGCATCTCGAGGTGTCGTGGCTCAAAAAACGTAGTCAGTTAAGACTTAGGCTGGTCAGAACGGCTTGTTTGATTTCTCTTCCAAGCCTCATGCCGTCGCGGCTGAGGTTCCTAACAGGGATTTTAGATTTTAGATTTTAGATTGGACTTGGGCGACAAAATCCTTGATATGAATGGGTTTGCGACACAGGGCAGGATAATTTTACTCGCCCGTTTGACACCCTACCCACATTAAACAACAAATTTATGCCGTTACCCCTTCCCAAATCAGATTTGTTCTGCTAAGATAGTTTAGCTGTGGCTGAATGAATTCATTTAGCCCTGGAGAGGTGGCCGAGCGGTTGAAGGCGCACGCCTGGAAAGTGTGTTTAGGGCAACTTAACGAGGGTTCGAATCCCTCCCTCTCCGTTACACAAGCTGTTCAGGCAAAAAAAACAGCTTGCAAAAAATCTCTTGTATGAGATAAATATTTCAATTCGATCGCCCCTGAGTTTTTTTGATAAAAGCCTGGGGCGATTGCTTTTATATTTCTGAGTGTAAATCAGAATCTATTTGAGTATTTTAGGTGCAAGCTACAAGCCCTCCCCGCCAGCAAGTTCAGTATTTGTGGAACGGGCTTCTAGCCCGTTGCTAACTAAAATCAAGTATTTGTGGAACGGGCTTCTAGCCCGTTGCTAACTAAAATCAAGTATTTGTGGAACGGGCTTCTAGCCCGTTGCTATAGCCCTTCTCAGATAGATGAGGTATGACTGACAGCTTATATAACCACTAAACGTATTGGGCCCAAGCCCAACTACATACCTCATCTTTTTGAGAAAGGCTATAACTAACATCAAATAGCTGTGGAACGGGCTTCTAGCCCGGTGCTAAAATTAGTGCAAAATATCAGTGCGATCGAACTTAGCACCGCTGAGATTTGCCCCTGTAAACGAAGTACCCTCAGCATTTGCAATCTCTCGAACAATAGCAGAGAAAGAGACAAAGGAAAACCAAAAATACAGCAGCGACAGCAAGGCGAAACACGTACCCAAAAACAGTTTCTGAGTACTCAGAAAAGCGCTAGCCGTTGCAGAAAACAAAAAAGCTGCTCCGTAAGTCACAACACTTCCAGCGGCTACGATCGCAATTTTAGCAAATTGATGCCGCATCCGGGAACTCACAAAAAACATTAACACACCGCCGATCGCCATTCCAGCAAGAGCAGCCTGAGAATTATTCTTAGTTGCAGTCCCAGCATAGAAAAATCCCAACAAAGCCCCTGATAGAATAGCAGAAATTGTTCCCGCCAATCTACCCACTTTTGACGTTGGTGGCTGTGTGCGGGCGATCGCCCCAGCGATACCAGCAGCGCCCAAAACCCCGTACAGCAACAGCACAAAAGGCCAACTGCGAGAACCCGGTACCTGTCCTTGGGTTCCCAAAATCAGTCTAGTCAGAACATCGCCCACAATCACACAAATCGCGATCGCCCCAGCACTCAAAACAGCAAACTGTCGCCCCGAAAGCCCGATTTTGGCACCAATAAAATTCGCCCCTTCCAACTGAGCATTTCTGAAATTGCAGCCACGAACATCCGCACCCCCGAAATCAGCACCGTTAAGAACTTGTCCCCGGAACGATCGATTACACAAAACTTGATTGCTAAAATTATTGACATCCGAATAATTCATACTTCCCTACTCTTCCCTCTCTTAGGAATGAGAATTAAATAACTTACAATTGGATGGTTCGTGGGATGGGCGTCCCGTCCCGGAAAGACGGGCGGGACGCCCATCCCACTTTCAAGAGTGTAAATTATTTAATTTGCGATCCTTATCTTCCTTCGCATCCTTTGCGTCTTCGCGGTTCGTTAAAAAATCTCCGTCACAAAATGAAACTAACCAATCCGCTCAAAATCAAACAAATCTCTCATATTATCGGTTTCGGAATCTTGCTCGCACCAATACTAATCTATAACATTCCCTACTTTTCGCGTCCAGCACAAACAAACGAAGTGCGATCGCTATTTCAAGGAATCGCCTACCGACGGGAATTTCGCTCAAATCCGCGTCCCGCCATCATTCACACTGTTAGCATCGACCTCAAAGCGCCAGGAATTGGAATTTTTGTCACACCCGGAACCGCCACACCCGATTTAACCGAAACCAACGCCCGCATCGCTACTGAATTCCTGAAAGAATTTAAATTGCAATTAGCAGTCAACGCCAATTTCTTTTATCCCTGCGTTGAGGAAGCACCTTGGAATTATTATCCCCGCAGTGGCGATCGAGTAAATAACGTCGGACACGCCATTTCCAAAGGCCAAGCTTACTCTCAACCAGAATCACACTTTCCCGCCCTTTGTTTTGACACCAACAACCGCGCCCAAATAATCGAAAACGGCACTTGTCCTCAGGGAACAGCCTATGGAGTTGCGGGAGATACTGTACTGGTGAAAAATGGCAAAGCCCTAGCACAAAACCCGGAAAAAAGCAAGGATGATAAACCTTATCCGCGAACAGTTGTGGCGATCGATAAAACAGGCGAAAAATTGTGGTTCATTCTCGCAGACGGCAAGCAGAGGATGTACAGTGAAGGGCTGAAGTTGAGCGAAATAACAGAGATTTCGATGCAGTTAGGAGCCGATACAGTCCTAAATTTGGATGGCGGCGGATCGGTAACTTTGGCAGTAGCATCGCCCTCAGGAGCAAAACTGTTGAATGCTCCGATTCAGAACAAAATTCCCATGCAGCAGCGTCCAATTTCCAATCATTTAGGGTTTTACGCGCGGGAAAATTAGGGTTGCAAACAGCCGCGCAGGAACTTGGTAGCAT
Organism: Microcoleus sp. PH2017_28_MFU_U_A; assembly: GCF_020738035.1. NCBI lineage: Bacteria > Bacillati > Cyanobacteriota > Cyanophyceae > Oscillatoriales > Microcoleaceae > Microcoleus > Microcoleus sp. PH2017_28_MFU_U_A. The sequence goes on along the minus strand of NZ_JAEQCX010000128.1, from coordinate 17,118 downwards.
CAACAGATGTTGGTTCGGATGAGTGAAATTGTTACAAATCTTCATCGGCGAGATAACGGCCTGCATCGTCAGCAGCCTGAATGAGTTAGATTTCGGCGCGAGAGTGCGAATTTTCCCAGGCTGCTAAGCTGACTATTCGGGCTTTCGGGATTAATTCTTTGGCTTTTTCGCTTAATTGTAGAGTCATACACAAATGGGTAGTCGGTAATGAGAGAAAAATGGCTGATTAGAATTGTACGATAATTGCGATCGGCATCACTGCCAATCAACATAAATCTGGACTAGCTTAATTGAATATTGTTTAAATTTTGACTTTAATGCAAAAATTACTAGGACAGCGACAACAAAAAAAGACACCCAAGAGCAAGTTTCAATTTGTGCAGGATAAAAATATACTCATAGCATCATTAATAATTCCTGCGATACACTTCGGTCTTTGCAAAATATACCTATTAATCTCATCCGAGAATGGAACAGTAGCAATTTGGCCGTCAGCAGGTCTTTTTTTGGCAGCTTTCCTCCTGCTGGATTGGCGGATTTTACCTGTTCTATTTATCAGCGATTTGATGGTAAAATATATGATGTTTTTCCCACAAGACTTGCTGGTAAGTAGTTTAACTGCTTTTGGGAATATCGTCGATCTGCTAGTAGCAAGTTTTCTAATTAATCGCTTCGTAAAATACCGAAATTTACTAGATAGATCCCAGGATGTTTTCAGATTTTTTGTGCTGCAATTACCCAGCCCTATCGTCAACAGCACTCTCGCGGCTACCGTACTGTGCGTGCAAGGCATTAGCCCCTGGAGTGCTTACCCAGAAGTTTGGCGGAGTTGGTTTACCTCAATCATTGCTGGTACGCTGATTGTGACGCCAGCAATTTTGACCTGGGCTCAGCAACCCAGGCAGTCCGAAAAACTCCGGCCTCCGCAGATTGCAGAATTTGGACTTTTGCTACTGTTGCTGGTTGTCATCAGCAAAATCGCCTTTTGGCAACAGTATCCCCTCGAATACATGATGATTCCGCTGCTGATTTGGTCGGCATTTCGATTCACATCGCGGGAATCGACTTTGCTGGTGGTGATTGTTTCGGCGATCGCAGTTTTTGGAACATCCCACGGTTTGGGTTCCTTTGTCAGATCTTCCCTCAACGAATCGCTGTTTCTGCTGCAATCTTTTATCGGTGTTGTAGCCGTTACCACCTTTGTTTTATCTGCGGTAATTAACGAAAATAAACAAGCAGCAGCCAAGCTCAAAAAACTGAATAATGAGTTAGAACAGCGAGTAGAAGAACGCACAGCTCAACTACAAGAAGCCAAAGAAGTGGCTGACGCGGCCAACCAATCGAAAAGCGACTTTCTCGCCAATATGAGCCACGAACTCCGCACTCCCCTCAACGGGATTTTGGGCTACGCTCAAATCATGAACCGTTCCCAATCTTGGGGAGAAAAAGAGCGTAATGGCGTGAACATTATTTACCAGTGTGGCTCCCATCTTTTGACACTGATTAATGATATTCTCGATCTCTCCAAAATTGAAGCAGGCAAATTAGATTTGCATCCGAAAGTTTTTCATTTTCCCTCTTTCTTGCAAAGCATTGTTGAGATTGTTCGCATCCGCACCGAACAAAAACAAATTGATTTGATTTATCTCCCAGATGCTGAACTTCCCCAAGGCGTAGAAGCCGATGAAAAACGCTTGCGTCAGGTGTTAATTAATTTACTGGGAAATGCCGTCAAATTTACAGATAAAGGCAGCGTAACTTTCAAGATAGAAGTAATAAAACCCGAGTTTTTATCACCTGCGGAATCTGCAATCGAAAATCCCAAATCCCAAATTCAACATCGACTGATTCGCTTCCAAATAGAAGATACAGGCGTCGGCATGACTCCCGATTCTCTGTCAAAAATATTTACACCTTTTGAGCAAGTAGGAGATAGCAACCGCAAAACAGAAGGCACCGGACTCGGACTGGCAATTAGCACCGAGATTGTCAATTTAATGAACAGTAAAATTGAAGTTTATAGTGATTTTGGCAGCGGCAGCACCTTCGCTTTTACTGTCAATTTTCCCTTAGCTGCTGACTGGGCAAATGCAGCCGCAGCCGCTACTGGGAAGAAGATTGTGGGCTATCATGGAACTCAGAAAACAATTCTGATCGTCGATGACAACTGGCAGAACCGTTCCGTGATTGTTTGCCTCCTGGAACCAATTGGTTTTGCAGTAGTCGAAGCTGAAAATGGCGAGGATGGCTTAGCAAAAGCAGCTCAAATAAAACCGGATTTAATCATCGCTGATTTGTGGATGCCTGTGATGGACGGCTTTGAAATGCTGCGGCTGTTGCGGAGTTCAGAAGCATTAAAAAACGTGCCTGCTGTCGTCTCGTCTGCTTCTGTCTATGAAATGGACATCCAAAAAAGTTTGGATGCTGGGGGCGATGATTTTCTGCCGAAGCCGGTGCAAATTGAGGAATTATTTTCGATCGTGCAAAAGCATTTGCAAATTGAATGGAAGTATCAGGAGACAGCCTCAATTGAATCTGCTGGCGAACAATTAGCACCAAAACCTATATTTAATTCACCTCAGGCAACTTTAGCCATGACAATTCCTGCACCGGAAGAATTAGCTTTGTTGCTGAAATTAGCCCAGCAGGGTCGCTTGAAAAAACTTACTGAAGAAGTTAAGCGCATCGAACAACTCGACAAGAGTTATACTCAATTTATGCAGCCAATTCTGCAATTGGCAAAGAGCTTTCAATCGGACAAAATTGAAGATTTTCTCAACCAGCATATCAACTAACAGGAGAAAATATTTATGTCAGAAGCTGAGTTAATTTTAGTGGTAGATGATACGCCCGCCAATCTGGATGTCATCTCCGAGGCGTTGACGGATGCGGGTTATGAAGTTGCGATCGCGATTGACGGCGAACGAGCTCTCAAGCAAGTTCAGTATACGCTGCCGAGTTTAATTTTACTGGATGTGATGATGCCGGGAATTAACGGGTTTGAAACCTGCCGCCGCCTCAAAGCATCCGAGGCTACCAAGGACATTCCTGTGATGTTTATGACGGCTTTGTCGGATACAGCAGATAAGATTAAAGGATTTCAACTCGGTGCGGTTGATTATATCACTAAACCTTTTGAAGAAATGGAGGTATTGGCGCGTGTCAACACTCACATAAAACTTCGCAATCTCAATAAAGAATTAGAACAGCGAGTAGCCGATCGCACGGCGGAACTAACTGCTGCTTTGATACAAGTTAAGCAATCGCAGCTTCAGTTAATTCAGAGCGAAAAAATGTCGGCTTTGGGCAATTTAGTCGCTGGTGTCGCTCACGAAATCAACAATCCAGTGGGTTTTATTTATGGCAATATCAAGGAGTTAAATTTGGCGATCAAAGATATCTTTCGCCACTTGCGGCTTTATCAGCAAGAATGTCCAAATCCGGGTAAAGATATTGAAATCCACGCCGCAGATATTGATTTAGAATATGTGTTGAAAGATACAGCAAAGATGTTATCGTCAATGGAAGTGGGATGCGATCGCCTTCGCAACATCAGCACTTCCCTGCGAACCTTCTCCCGCGCCGATACGGCTGTGAAAGTCTCGGCTAACATCTGCGATGGGATTGACAGCACGCTGATGATTTTGCAGCACCGCCTGAAAGCTCAAGATACTCGTCCCGAAATTCAAGTTATCAAAAAATATGGAGAGATTCCCCCGATAAAATGCTATTTGGGACAACTAAATCAGGTATTTATGAATGTGATTTCAAATGCGATCGATGCTGTGAATGAGTGCAGTTACGGACGCAATTTTGCGGAAATTGCAGTGGCTTGTAATACAATTATTATTACTACAGAATTAACTCAAGACAGAGAAAGAGTGGTAATAAAAATTAAAGATAATGGTAAGGGTATTTCAGATGATGTAAAATCACACATTTTTGACCATTTGTTCACTACAAAATTAGTCGGGGAAGGGACGGGGTTGGGTTTGTCGATTAGTCGCCAGATAGTGGAAGAAATACACGGCGGTAGTTTGACTTGCTCTTCGGTGTTGGGTGAGGGGGCTCAATTTGCGATCGCACTGCCGATCGATTAATGCGATAATTTTAGAACGATCCCCCGCAGCCATTTGATTGTTCTTGATGTGCAGCCTGCTTTGTAAAACTTACTCAAACTTAACTAAATCGGTCGATCGCACAATTTTTACAAGCTCATCAACCGTACCTCTCTTGGGGTGGCGATTTGACCGAGGAAGCCCAGCAGTTTTTCCCGCGTCGGCGTTGCTGTGGAGTCGCCCTTAGGAAACAACGGAAGTTGTGAAGACTGGCGTTTTCGTAACCTTGAAAGACTATCTGGCTGCTGAGTTGGATTTGGTCGATCGCGCCCAACCCGTGACAGCTAGCTCAAATTTAGATAGTATTTTACAAGCTCAACTGTGCTATCTGCGGTATCGTGCCGAAAAAAAACCGGGCCGGGGAATGTTGAAGCGGTTCTGCGGCGAGGAATCGACTAAGCGAGTATATTCACAGTTTTTTGTTAGATTGGGAACAGAAGCTGCCACAATTGGTATGTAACAAAAATTGATTTTAATAGAAACTTCAGCCACTATACTAATAAGTGTAGGTTGGCATGAGGAAAATGCCAATGGTCAAAAAAAATCGCAATGTAGTTAGTTCAAATCCAGAAAGCAAAGTCAAAGTCGGACTTTCGCTGACTCCTTCTAGTGCCGATCGATTGAACGCGATCGCTCGAAAGCTGGGAATATCAAGGTCAGAACTCCTAGAACGCTTGGCAAAAGGCGCTCTGGATATTTCTAAAGACAAGAGTCAAGTTAGTGTCACTTGGAAAAAAGGTGAAGAAACTGCGGTCGATACCGCTGAGTTGGAAGGGGAAACAGCCGAAGAAAGCGACATTAATGACGCTATAACGGCAGAAACCCTATTGGACTCGGTAAGCGTACAGTCAAATCCCCTGGAAGCAAGTTACGAATCTTTACAGCAGCAGTTGAGCGAAGGCGAAAGTGCGATCGCCGAATTGCAGCAGCAATTAGCTGACAAGCAAACTCTCGAAGCTCAATTGCAGGAAACTGTATCGAAGTCAAGTTACGAATCTTTGCAGCATCAATTCGCCGAAAAAGAACATTTGGCTAACGAATTGCAGCAGCAACTAGCCTCCAAACATTGGGCTAACGAATTGCAGCAGCAACTAGCCTCCAAGTCGAGCGATTTGGAATCTTTGCAGCATCAATTGGGCGAAAAAGAACATTGGGCTAACGGATTGCAGCAGCAACTAGCCTCCAAGTCGAGCGATTTGGAATCTTTGCAGCATCAATTGGGCGAAAAAGAACATTTGGCTAACGAATTGCAGCAGCAACTAGCCTCCAAGTCGAGCGATTTGGAATCTTTGCAGCATCAATTGGGCGAAAAAGAAAGTGCGATCGCATCTTTACAGCAGCAATTCGCTACCGAAAAGCAAAATCTCGAAAGCCAATTGCAGAAAACTGTATCGAAGTCAAGTTACGAAGCTTTGCAGCAGGAGTTAGCAGAAAAGTCAAGTGCGATCGGCAACTTGCAAGTTCAACTCACCGAGTTCCACTCTCTAAAAGATCAATTAAGCCAAAGTGCTGCGAAACAGCTAAATTACGAGGCTTTGCAGCAAGAGTCTCAAGAACAGCTAAAAACAATCAAAGCTTTACGGGAACAGCTAGTTCAAATGCAAGCTGTGGCTGGGATTGGCGAAGCTTATCTCAACAAGTGGCGCCGTCCCTGATTTTCTCATCAGCACGCCACAGTCTAACGTTTCGGGTGCGCCCGGAGCACTTTACCCCTAAAACGTCCTCTAAACTCGGCCTCCTTCCTCTTGTAGCGATAGATTTGAACCTGTCGCTACAAGAGCTTTTTATGGCAAAATATGACCATAATATTAAGAAATATTACAATAAATAAATTATGATGACCGATCGCACCCGTCAAAGCAAATCCAGTGCAACAGACACCAAGGGCCGCGTCACAGTAATTGGCGCCGGCATCGGCGGGCTGACAGCAGCAGCCTTGCTTGCCCATAGAGGATACAAAGTATTAGTCTTAGATCAGGCGATCGTCCCCGGAGGATGCGCTTCCACCTTCAAACGCAAAGGCTTTACCTTCGATGTCGGCGCCACGCAGGTTGCAGGATTGGAACCCGGAGGCATTCACCACCGAATTTTCTCAGAATTAAACATCGAACTTCCCCCCGCCACACCCTGCGATCCCGCTTGTGCGGTATTTTTGCCGGGAGAAACGACACCGATTAGCGTGTGGCGAGATCCGCAAAAATGGCAGTCAGAAAGACAAAAACAATTCCCCGGAAGCGAACCTTTTTGGCAATTATTATCTACATTGTTCCAAGCTAGCTGGAAATTTCAAGGGCGCGATCCAGTTTTACCGCCCAGAAACTTCTGGGATTTCTGGCAATTAATTCAAGCAGTTCGCCCCGATACTTTAATTACTTTGCCTTTCACTTTTATGACGGTGGGAGATGCTTTGCGCTTGTGCGGTTTGGGCGACAATTTGCGCTTGAGAACTTTTCTGGATTTGCAGTTAAAATTGTATTCCCAAGTTGATACCGAAGAAACGGCGCTGCTGTACGCGGCGACGGCTTTAGGAGTTTCCCAAGAGCCGCAGGGATTGTATCATTTACAAGGAAGTATGCAGGTGTTGAGCGATCGCCTGGTAAGTGCGATCGAGCTTTACGGCGGCAAAGTTTTGTTGCGGCATACAGTCGAAAGTATTGTCACCACTAACGGCCAAGCCACCGGCACAGTGATTCGCAATCAAAAAACAGGCGAAGTTTGGACAGAAATTTGCGATCGCATTGTTGCCAACGTCACCGCGCAAAATCTAGTTAAATTGATGTCAAGCGAGCCTGTTTTAGAAACTTTAACAGATAATTCCGAGACCACAAACCAACTGCCAAATCAAATGGCAGGCTACAAACATCGAGTTGATAAATTGCCGCCCGCATCCGGCGCATTTGTGATATATTTGGGAGTGCATGAAAGCGCAATTCCGGCAAATTGTCCGCCGCATCTTCAGTTTCTCTACGACTACGACGGCGAGATTGGTGAGAATAATTCGTTATTTGTTTCCGTCAGTCATGCGGGCGATGGCCGAGCACCGCAGGGAATGGCGACAATTATCGCTTCGTCTTTTACTGATACTCGAATGTGGTGGAATTCCGCTGATTATGAAGGATTGAAGCAAAAATACGCTGAAGGTGCGATCGCCCGTTTGAGCGAATATTTCAATTTGACACCCGAAAAAATTGTACATCAAGAATCAGCAACACCTCGCACCTTTGCCCGCTACACAGCGAGAGATAAAGGCGTTGTAGGCGGCATCGGCCAGCGAATACCAACCTTCGGCCCTTTCGGATTTGCCAACCGCACGCCAATTAAAAACCTCTGGTTAGTCGGCGACTCCACCCATCCCGGAGAAGGAACCGCCGGTGTTTCCTATTCTGCTTTAACTGTCGTGCGGCAGATGGAGGCGGAGTTTTGATCGCAGATCAGAGGGCGGTTGAAACCGCGTCTACACGAACGAAGATCAGATCAGAGGGCGGTTGAAACCGCGTCTACAAAAACAATGTCCGCCTCCGCGGACTCAAGAAAAAGACGGCGGTTCAAACCGCCGAATCTTGAACCCGCGGAGGCGGGTTTTGTCTGTATAGACGCGGTTTCAACCGCCGAGTTTTCTAGACTCTATGACTACTTGATAGAAATCTTTGCGCCCACAGCTTCAAGCTGCTTCTTCAATTCTTCAGCAGCTTCCTTAGCAATAGCTTCCTTAACTGCCTTAGGTGCGGCTTCTACCAAGTCTTTCGCTTCCTTCAGACCCAAACCGGTAATTGCGCGGACTTCCTTCAGAATTGCGATTTTCTTGTCAGCAGGAACTTCTTCCAACATGACAGTAAACTCAGTTTGTACTTCTACTTCTTCAGCAGCAGCAGCAGGGCCGCCCATCATCATCATGCCGCCTACAGGAGCAGCAGCGCTAACGCCAAAAGCTTCTTCAATTTGCTTGACCAATTCAGAAGCTTCGAGCAAGCTCAGAGTCTTCAGTTTTTCTAAGATTTCGTCGGTTGCAGTAGACATTTTTTGAACTCCTAGTTCGATTTGATTAATTGTCAGTTGTCAGTTGTCAGTTGTCAGTTGTGATTTTCTAGTTCGAGATTTCTCAATTCAAAACTCACAATTCAAAACTCAAAACTATCTAAGCAGATACGCTTTCTGCTTCTGCTGGTGCTTCTGCTTCTGCTGGTGCTTCTGCTGCATCGCCGTCTTTTTCAGCATAAGCTTTGAGACCGCGTGCGATCGAAGTAGGAACTTGATTGATACCCACAGCCAACTTGGTTGCGACACCGTTGATAGCGCCAGCAATTTGAGCCATGAGTTGTTCCTTCGACGGCAGATCCGCTAATGCCTTAACATCATCTTGTTTCAGCACCCGTCCTTCCATCACGCCGCCGCGAACTTCAGTCTTCTTGGAAGCTTTTTGGAATTCTTGGTAAGCCTTAATCGCGCCGCCAATATCTTCTTGCACGAACATAAATGCCGACGTACCTGTCAGCAATTCCTGTATCGGCTGCCATGTTTCATTGCCTTCAACAGCAATTCGCATTAGCGTGTTTTTTGCCACTTGGCAACTGCTGCCTTTGGGACGCAAACGCCGCCGCAAATCTGTGATTTCAGCAACAGTTAAGCCTTTGTAGTCGATCGCGATTACCAGTTGAGATTCGCTCAAGGTTTGCTTGAGGTCTGCAATAATCTCATTTTTTACTGCTAAACTTTTGCCCATACTAATTTCACCTCCTTTTAGGATCTCAAACTGCCAATCAAAAACCCCAACCTTATAGCCGGGGCAGAGAATTAAAAATTAAGAATTAGGAATTAAAAGATAGAACTTTTTAATTGATTTTCTTGAGTTTTTATTTCTTCAGCCTCGGCAGGAAATTAAGCACTCGGCACCTGCGGTCTTCAGCTTATTGATTTTTGATTAGGCTATCACCATCCGGCAGACATTAGCAAGGGTATGCAGCAAATCTCGTGAGAGATTTACACAGACAGCCGAAGCTGTCTTTTACTTTCTGCCTTCGGCTTAATTCTTGCTAAGCAGCATCAAGTTTGGTATCGCGCAGAGCACTGATATCGACTTCGATCGATGGGCCCATAGTTGCGGATACGTACAAACTGCGCCAGTAGCGACCTTTCGCACCAGAAGGACGGTTGCGGTCAACAGTTTCTTGCAAAGCATGAAGGTTGACCAGCAAATCTTCCGCTGAGAAAGCTGCCTTGCCAAACATAACATGAACGATGCCTGTGCGATCGGCACGGAATTCTAGTTTACCACCTTTGAATTCGTCGATCGCCCGAGCAATGTCAGTCGTCACTGTGCCGCCTTTTGGAGAAGGCATCAAGCCGCGCGGGCCCAACAACCGACCCAATTTTGCCACCAACGGCATCACATCTGGAGTAGCAATCAGACAATCGAAGTCCATCATGCCCTTTTGAATTTCCTCGATCAACTCTTCAGAACCAGCAATATCTGCGCCGGCATTCAGAGCTTCTTTAACTTTTTCGCCCTTAGCAATCACCGCAATTCTGACTACTTGACCAGTTCCTTTTGGCAGCGATACAGTTGTCCGCAACTGTTGGTCAGTATATTTCGGGTCAATTCCCAAACGGATGTGAGCTTCAGCAGATTCGCCAAACTTAGCGGTTGCTGTTTCTTTCAAAAGTTGCAGAGCTTCCAGCGGTAGGTAAGGTCTCTCTTCAACTTTCTTTTGAAGTTCTTGCAATCTTCGCGATACTTTCTTTGCCATTGTTATTTTTTGGGGTTAGTAGATTTGAGATGTGAGATTTTAGATTTAAGAATTGAGCCGTTTCGGTCATTTCAAATCTAAAACATTTGCGATTCCTAGCGAAGCTTTGCTTCTCCCCCTGAATCGACTTGCGATTTCGGATTTTCGATTTTAGATTTTCGATTGAACTTATCAGCCGATCGTTGCCAATCTAAAATTTTTCCGATTCTGACGATTGATTGCTGCCAACTGCCAACTGCTTTCGGAGTCAACTGACAACTGTCAACTGTCAACTGTCAACTGTCAACTGACTTTAATCAGCGATCGCCACGCCCATGTTTTTAGCTGTTCCCGCTACAATTTTCATAGCAGCTTCAACATCATTAGCATTAAGGTCAGGCATCTTAGTTTCAGCGATTTCTCGCAACTGAGCCTGTGTGATTGTCCCTACTTGCTTGCGATTAGGTTCACCCGAACCCTTAGCAATACCAGCAGCCTTTTGAATCAAAACCGACGCCGGGGGGGTTTTGAGAATAAACGTAAAACTGCGGTCTTCAAAAACCGAAATTTCTACCGGAACCACGAGACCTGCTTGGTCTGCGGTTCTAGCATTGTACTCCTTGCAAAACATCATGATATTGACGCCGTGCTGACCCAATGCCGGGCCGATCGGAGGAGCTGGGTTGGCTTTTCCCGCTGTAATCGCCAACTTAATTACTGCAACAACTTTCTTTGCCATTAGTTAGTTCTGTTTCTGAACCTGATTGAACTCTAATTCTACAGGCGTATCGCGCCCAAAAATCGAGAGTAAAACTTTGAGCTTGTTCCGTTCCGGGCTAACTTCAATCACATCACCTTCAAAATCCTTAAACGGCCCGGAAAGTACCACAACGTGGTCTCCTGTCGCCATCGATACTTTGACAACCGGTTCTGATTCCTGAGCGTTTCTGAAGATCCGTTCTACTTCCGAATGACTCAGAGGTAGCGGTTTGACGTGACCCCTGCCGCGCCCGTAGCGGCGTTTCTGCTCTGCCCCGACAAAATTAATTACATTCGGGGTATTTTTGATCACCTGCCACGTATCCTCGTCCATATACATACGGATGAGTACGTAGCCGGGGAAAATTTTCTCATCTGACTGGCGCCGGGAACCGTCTTTGCCGACTTTGATCGCTGGAGTTTGCGGAATTTCGACTTGAACGATACGATCGGCAACATCCAAAGTTTGAATCCGCTGATCCAAGTTTGCCTTCACGCGCTTCTCGCAGCCTGAGGCTACCTGAACAGCATACCAGCGAGCCTGAATCTCCGGCACATCTGGCGATGCTGCCTGTCCCGTCGTTTCTGTGGAATAATCAGATTCTTCTGATGCAAAAGTCATGGCCCAAACACCTTTCCTGCGCCCCAGTTAAAGAAGTTATCCACCAAATAGATCAGGCTTGCTGAGAGGATTACCATCAAAAGCACGGCCAAAGACTCGCTAATTAGCTGCTGGCGGCTCGGCCAGACCACTTTGTCGAGTTCTTCTCTAGTTTCCTTAAAAAAACCCGCAGGATCGAACCCAGGCGCAGTCATTTCTTGAGTTTCTTGAGCTTCGTCTTTTTTCGCCACGATCGAATCCCCCTTCCGATTTCAGATTTTAGATTTCAGATTTTAGATTTTGTGAGTGGCTCGCGGCTATCTGATTTTTTGACACTAACCACTTACGCCCAAGTCCAAAATCTCAAATCCAAAGCCAGCACTTTTTTACAAGCTCAACCCATCTAACGGTGTATGTGCCGATCGCCCTCAAAGGCGATCGAGAAGCAACACCGAGCATTTGTTGATGGCCTTTGTTGCGAACCGCCCACAAAAATTAATTCTACCCGAAAGTCTGCGGTTTCGGCTGTTTCCAGCCAATTATCCGGGCGCTTTCGGGCAGAATTAAAATTTTGGTGATTCAGCGCGCCCTGGAGGACTTGAACCCCCGACATCAGGTTTTGGAGACCTGCGTTCTACCAACTGAACTAAGAGCGCACAGGTGAGGTTGCTGAAATTCGCTTAACCTCTAGATTTCTATTTTAACACAGTGCGCTCGGAAATGGGAAACTTTTTTTTGAATTTTTCAATTTCCCATTTTCTGTCTCTCCAAGAGGAAGCTGGGTGCATTCCTACAGGGAGCGATCGAACCGCTGTTTGACGCGAGTAGCTTTGCCGACGCGATCGCGCAGGTAGTAAAGTTTTGCTCTACGGACTTTACCGCGGCGCATGACTTGAACAGTAGCGATGCGGGGCGAGTGAATCAAAAACACCCGTTCCACGCCGACGCCTTGAAACACGCGGCGCACAGTGATTGTTTCATTAATGCCGCCGTTACGCATGGCAATCACAGTCCCTTCGTAGGGTTGAACCCGTTCTTTCGCGCCCTCTTTAATTCTCACGCCGACGCGCACGGTGTCGCCTACGTAAATTTCTGGTAGAACTTTGCTTAGTTCTACCTTGACTCTATTTATTTCTTCCGTCTCGATCGAACGGATTATTTCTGCTGCGCCTTTCATAAAATTTTCCAAAACTCACAATCCCCTATCATATATCGAACTGCCAGTTTTATCTCAAAAAACTTCTATGTTAAATACTTCCTTGGTCGTATTTCTGCAACTCGGGGCGATCGCGATACTAGCTTTGTACGTCGCCGCCAACTTGGGGGCTAACGATGTCGCGAACTCGATGGGGACATCGGTAGGATCGAAGGCGCTCACGCTGCGGCAAGCAATAATTGTTGCAGGCATACTAGAGTTTGCTGGTGCCGTGCTGTTCGGGCAAGGAGTTTCCGAAACTCTAGCAACAGGAGTTGTGAATGCAGAAGTGTTCGCAGACAAACCGCAGGTATTTTTGATCGGGATGGTGTCAGTGCTAGCAGCTTGTGGCTTGTGGCTGCAAATTGCTACCAGTCTAGGTTTGCCAGTTTCTTCGTCTCATGCGGTGGTAGGTGCGATCGCAGGTTTTAGCTGGGTAGCAGCGGGAATTCATGCGGTTGATTGGCCGACTATCGGCAGGATTTCGTTAACTTGGGTGGCGACACCTTTTGCTAGCGGTGCTTTAGCTGCACTATTTTATAGTGGGGTGAAGCATTGGATTCTCGATCGCCCCGATCCTTTATTTCAACTGCGCGAGTGGATACCTTGGCTGAGTGCAGCGCTGCTGAGCGTATTTGGGATAATTGTATTGCCGTCTGTTGTGGATGTGGCTTTGGTGCAGACAGGCGCGATCGACTTCGCGCGCGATCGACTTGGCTGGAATCTGCCAATTCACGATATTGCGATTGCTATCGGGAGTATTGGGGCGATCGGGCTTTCCCTCAATAGCTGGAAAAAGTTAGAGAAAGAAGGTTCGGCAGCGAGCAATGTGCGGGATGTAACAGATAGAAAGAATAAGCAAGAGGAAATATTCTCCCCATCTCCCACTCTCCCCCTCTCCCCATCTCCCACTCTCCCCCTCTCCCCATCTCCCCCTCTCCCTCACTCTTCCATCGAGCAACAGATGGCGAGATTTCAAGTGTTGAGCGCTTGTTTTGTGGCATTTGCACACGGTTCCAACGACGTAGGGAATGCCGTTGCGCCTTTAGCTGCGATCGCCTACATCCAGCGCACAGGCTCCTTTCCCCTAGAAGATTTTAACGTTCCCCTGTGGATTTTAGTCCTCGGAGGCGCAGGAATCGTCATCGGTTTAGCCATTTGGGGTCAAAAAGTGATCGCTACAGTCGGGGAAAACATCATCCAACTGCAACCCAGCGGCGGATTTTGCGCGGAATTAGCCACAGCTACCACAGTATTATTAGCATCTCGCTTGGGTTTGCCGGTTTCCACATCCCACGCTTTAGTGGGTGCAGTTGTGGGAGTCGGGCTGATTAAAGGTTGGAAATCGGTACGCTGGAAAACTTTGCAGTCAATTGGTTCGGCTTGGGTGGTGACAATCCCGATCGCCGCCGGTTTGGGTGCTAGCATTTTCAGCATCGCCCAATGGATTTTAGTTAAATGAACGCGATAGGTGTGTATAGCCTTTCAAGCGAAAGATGAAGTACGACTGGGCATAGGGCATAGGGCATAGGGCATAGGCATCCGTGGGCATACCTCACTTTTTTGAGAACCGCGATAATTTCCTTCTCCAAACAATGCTTTAGCTGTCAAGCCAGCACTTCCACACAGGGCTTTCTCAACTGAATCTCAGTGCTGTTACTAAATTGTATAAAGTGTTTTACGGTGAGTATTAGTCTAGAAACCACAGGCGTTGCTGGGCAAATGATGCCGGAAAAATAAACACTTCGGCTTAGTCTGAAATATTCAGGCTTTGGCGATCGCTTTTCATTCAGTTAACAGTTGATGGTTGATGGTTGAAAAAGAAAATCAGTTGATAGTTGATAGTTGATAGTTGACAAAGGAAGTCAGAAGATTGGAGTAATGAATCGTCTGATTTTAAGCTCTTCCGATCGCGCTTGGGGCTTTAAACCAAATTCTTATCGTAAAGCAATTGTCAGAATTTTTAGATGCCAGATCTGTTGCCCTTGGAGAATGGGATGTGTTAGTTTTTTGATGAGACAGGTTGCTTTTGAGGGTGCGATCGCCTCTTCAAACTTTGGCGATCGCAAGATCGGAAATTTTAATATCAAAAATCCGGGTGCAAGAGTGTGTGAGAGACTTGGGCCCAGAAACCCGGTTTCTAGCCATTTAATGCTCAAATTATGCCTTTAGGGGTGAGGAGTCTCGGCCCTACCCTCAACTTTAGTTGTCGGGGGAAGAGGTTATCCGGCTGGCGAGGCGGGTGAGTTAGAGGCGAGAATTACCCGGAGCAATCGGTGCAGAGGTCAAGCTGTAGTATGATTTCTAATTGCACAAAGTGTTCTTGGGGCGATTAAGAGCGGGATAGCTTCGCTTCACGCAATTTTCTAACATTTCTAGCTCAGCGACTACCATAGATTCAACAGCGTCCGCAATCTTTGAGACCAACTCACTAGAACTTGCGACCTGATGCAGCCAAAATACTTAAGAACACTCTCTCGTGCAGTTTAAATTAGAGGTTATAGGCTAATGGCGAACCGGAACAGATACTCGCCAAAAGGCGACGCAGGGGATGCACAATCAGCAGAACAAGTCCTCAACTCAGTGATGCAGGAACTGGACGCTTTGCATGAAAATGTCAAAGGTCAGTTAAACCAGGACATTACTCGGCTGCAAACTGAAAAAAATCACCTGATTGAAGATATTGAAGGCCTCCGGGAGCAATATCGCAAATTGCAGTCTCAGCAAATGGAATCTCTGTCTGGGCGATACATTCAGCAGCAGCAATTGTGGCTGAAGCAGTTGGCTCAAATTTTGGCTCACAATTTGCAGGATTTGTTGGTGCAGCGGTTCAACGAACTCAGCGCTAACTCGGGCCATTCTCTCAGCAGCCCAATTCCCAGCGGCGAATTCCCCATACCCATGCCCCCTAGCAACTATGACGAACGGGCCTCGGAGTTATTGGCGGCGCTCGATGAACGGATAGATCGCAGTTTCCAGATGCTAGAACAAGATTTGAGCAGCTATGAAAGCGAGCTATCCATGCGGCTCAACAACATGAAAACCCTCGAACTCCAAGGGGAAGAACTGCTACAAAATCTCGTCAACCGCATTCGGGAAGAACTCGTAGAAGAAGAATATCTTGACAATCCTTTCGATGCTCAAGATTCCTATCCCGAGGAAGCAACTAATTCTATCCGCCCGCAAGTTTTGCCGCCAACACCTGCGGATGCGCCGCGGCAAGCCTTTCCACAGCCTTCAGCAGCGCCTGCGGCAGTCGCAACAGCCACTTCTCAAGTGCAAGCAGGTTTGATTCTGGCTTTGTCTTCGGCGGTGGTATTGTCGCTGTTTAATGTTTGTTTGAGAATTCTAATTAAAAGCAGAAATCCTCGGATGATTTTTGGCGTGTTTGAGCTTGATGGGGTGGTGACTCGGGGTTTTGGAAATTCTCTGTTGATTTTGTTGATGCGGCTGATCGTGGTGATGGCTTTGATGCCAGTATTGGCAACATTTCTGTATCCTTCTGTCTGGAAAGATCTTAAACGGTTTTTCTACTCGCGCGATCTATCTTTGTGGAGCAAGGTTTTAGGAAGCGCATTTTTTCTGTTTTTGTCTCAGGTTTTGATTTATTTGGCGATCGGCAATATTCCGGCGGGGATTGCTATTACAATTTTCTTTATTTACCCGATCGTCACCGTACTGGGTTCTTGGTTCTTGTTTGGCGCTCGTCCGAGTACGATCGGCTTTTTGGCGATGTTGGGGATTACCGCAGGTCTGATTTTAGTTGGATCGCCGAGTTTTGCTGCGCCAGCTCCTGGCGGTGGCAATGTCGAGGTAGGAGTCGCCGCTGCACTGGCTTCTGGGATTACCTTTGCAGGTTACGTATTGCTAACTCAAATGGCCGCCGGCAAACTGCACCCGATTCCTTTTAGTTTAGTTAATTTCGGCGCGATTTTTGTATTTTCGTCCCTGAGTTTGTGGGTACCGCTGTCAGAGAATCTGGCTCCGAAAATCGACCAAAATGTTTGGCCTGGTTTGATTGTGGGAGGCGTTATTTTAGGCGTACTGACACTATTTAGCTATCTTTTGAACAATTTTGCCATCCGGTTCGCGGGGGCGGCCTTAGCGTCAGTAATTGGCACTTTGGGCCCGGCGATGACAGCACTCTTCGGGTTTATAATTATCAATGAAAAGTTGCAGCCTGTAGCAATTCTCGGCATGGCTGTGGTGACATTGAGCGTGGCTGCGATGAGTGTAGAACGCATGGTAGCTCCTCAGAAAAAGGCTACTTAAGTTCAGTTGACAGTTGATAGTTGACAAAGGAAGGAAGAGGATTGGAGTAATGAATCGTCTGATTTTAATTTCTCCCTACAAGGAAGAGCCTTTAAACCAATTCTTTCTGGTAAAAACTGCTGTTGGTAGTGAGGACTTTAGTCCTAGGATTTTGAGGAATAAATTCCTCACTACGAACTTGTTTTATAAAGTGTTTGTAGCGGGGAATGCGAGTCATCCCATTTTGATTACTAATTAGGGCTTGCTGAAAAAGTCAGAAAACAGCATTTAGAAAGATGAGTGAATTTGAGATCGCCTCGACAATATAAGTTTTATCAATCTTGTTCTGGCGAAACATAGCTTTTACCAATAATTTAAGCCAAAAAACATCAAAAAAGGTTTTTGTTATGAAATAGACAGAAAAAAAGCCAAAAAGCCTGCCGTACCCTGGCAGAAAGATTCATCACCAGA
>NZ_JAEQCX010000032.1:56671-57343 GCF_020738035.1 Microcoleus sp. PH2017_28_MFU_U_A | reverse complement strand
ATAATAGTTTGGTTTTCACTTACTATTTTGGTTGATAGTTTATGTAGAAAGTCTTTACGCAAGTCGGCAATTTGATTGTGTGTTTTGGCTATTTGAATCCTGGTTTTATGGCGACGTTTTGAGTCTTTCTGTTGACGTGCTAACTTGCGCTGTAGTTTGCGAATTTTGCGATCTAACTTTTTATAGCTAGGGCTGTGCGCTGTTTCCCCGTTACTCATTACTGCCAAAGTTTTAATTCCTAAATCAATGCCGACGCTTTGGTTTTTGGCGTCAATACTGATGGGTTGAACTTCTACTACAAAGCTTAGGAAATAGCGGTCGGCACAGTCTTTAATTACTGTGACGGAACTCGGCTCAGACGGCAATTCTCTAGACCATATGGGGTTAACATTTCCAATCTTTGCCAAATATACAGACTTACCTTTGACAGAAAAGCCTGATTTAACAAAAGTTGCAGATTGACTGTTAGTCCTTTTTTTGAATTTGGGTTGCCCGAGTTTTTTGCCTTTCCTTTTCCCTTTCAGGAAGTCAAAATAGTTTTTGTAAGCAGCCTCTAATTGCTTAAGAGACTGTTGCAAAGGGACTGAGGAAACATCGTTAAGCCATTGCCTTTCCTCGGTCTTTTTAGTTGAGGTGAGAGTTTTAGCTAAGCTGTTGTACCCTGGGTATTTA
>NZ_JAEQCX010000032.1:0-56630 GCF_020738035.1 Microcoleus sp. PH2017_28_MFU_U_A | reverse complement strand
GTTCTATTATACTATGTTTTGCTGATAGAATCAGGAAGATTCAAAGAAAATTAAAGCCGTCCTAGAAGGACGGGGTTTTAAACCCAATTTTCTGATAAAATTTGCAGGCATCTATCAGCCGAATCGGAGAATTTGTGGGATTAGATTGAGAACGCCATTTTTGGGCAAACTCGGCAATAACAGCCGGCGAAATTTGTTTTTGCAGCCAATCTAAAGCTTGGTCTTGTTCTGCCAAACCGCGATAAAATTTGCTGACATCTATCAATCGCAAATTAGTGTCGCCCGGTGCGGCAGTTGTCCGCCACTTTTGAGCAAATTCCCCTAAAACAGAGGTAGAAACTTGAGTTTGTAGCCAAATCAAGGCAGTATCTTGAGCAGCACTAGCTTGGTAAGATGACAAGAGCTCAGTCAGCCGCGCGGCTGGTACTGGAATTGGTGTCGGAATTGGTGTCGGAGTTGGTATCGGAGTTGGTGTTGGCGCTGTAGGGGGGACAATTACTTTGGGAGATTTTCTCATCAACGCGGCCCAAGTTTTGATGCCTGCCATGCCGTCTGCATTGAGGCCTTGAGATTTTTGAAACGAGATGAGGGCGGCTGTGGTAGAGGTTCCAAATTTGCCATCCATCGCGCCTTGATAGAAGCCTTTACTTCTTAATTGCTTCTGGATGTCTGCAACTTTATAATTTACGGCGCCTTCTCGGACGCTTTCAAAAATATTGGCATCTACATTGCCCGAGACACCCGACACAGTGCTAGTGTCGCTGTACTGCCAAAAAGTCCAAGTCTTCCAGCCACCGGGCACCCAAGGTTCCTCGGCACTGGTATAGTGAGCAATCCATAGGGGGTAATCTGCCAACCGCTGTGTCCCGAGGTTGTCCCAGAAACCGGGGTAGGTGTAGATAATTGGTCGCATCGAGGTGGCTTTTTCCACTGCTTCGAGCCAAGTTGTCGCGCGATCGCACAATTCGTCCCCACTCAAACCGCCTGTAGTTTCCACATCCAAGACTGGTGGCAAATCCCCCGCTTCGAGTTTGACAGTTTTCAAGAACAAATCTATTTCTCCTTGAACGCTGCTTTCCGGTCGAAAAAAGTGATATGCACCGCGTTGAATCCCCGCAGCTTTAATTCCCCCCCAATTCCGGGCGAAAGTTTGGGAAACTAATGTTGCACCTTCCGTCGATTTGACAAATGCGAACAGAATGCCTCCCTTGGCAACGGCTTGCCAATTGACGTTGGGCTGGTAGTCGGAAACATCTATACCGCGAATGCTCATATAATGGAGAGTTTAAGAAAGCTGGCGCAAGTCTGAAGAAGCGACTAGATTAAGGCTACATTAAATTGTAATGCTAAGTTGCTAATTGTTTTTTTGTAGGGGAGATTGTACAAGTGAACCTCGATCGCATAGAGCCAGGCCCCGGTCAAGAGTCGGTTTGGGATTACCCGCGCCCCCCTCGTCTTGAGGAATCGACCAAACACGTAGAGATTATTTTTAACGGAATGACGATCGCCGATACGCGCCGCCCGTTTCGGGTATTGGAGACAAGTCACCCTCCAGCCTACTATATCTCTCCCGAGGACATCCAAATGGAATATTTGCATAAAACTTCACGGGGATCTTGGTGCGAGTGGAAGGGACAAGCGGGTTATTACACTGTGACGGTAGGGTCGAAGGAAGTTGTAAATGCTGCTTGGTTTTATCCTCATCCCAATCAGGTTTTTGCAGCTATTAAAGATTACGTGGCTGTTTATCCGAGCCAGATGGATGCTTGTTATGTGGACGGGGAATTAGTGGAATCTCAACCAGGAGATTTTTACGGAGGTTGGATTACCAAAGATATTGTCGGCCCTTTTAAGGGAGGAATCGGAACTTGGGGTTGGTGAGTTCAACAGTTGACAGTTGACAGTTGACAGTTGACAGTTTGAGAGTTGACAGTTGACAGTTGACAGTTTGAGAGTTGACAGTTGACAGTTGACAGTTTGAGAGTTGACAGTTGAGAGTTGACAGTTGAGAGTTTGAGAGTGATCTCTACCCTTAAGTCCGAGGATTGGAGTAATGAATAGTCTGATTTTAATTTCTCCCGAAAAACGTTCCGGCTTTCAACCAATTCTTTCTGGTAATTGTGAAATTGCTGGGTTTCTCACCACCCTTCGCGGCTTTAGGTTTTGATTTGAGGAATGGCAAAGAAACCGCGTTTTTTACGCACAACTTAGTTACGAGTTCGTCTCGGCTTAAAAACTGATTTTGTTGAGTTAGTCTGCGCCATACATGAGTTAAGGGCGGGCGCAGAAACCTTTTCTTGCGCGACAACAAGCCAACAAGAAAAAAATCAAGAATACTATAAGTCTATTATTAAGCGAGGATGAACCAATGCAATCCACACTGCCGAAGCTAACGAATCAGCCCCTCCTCAAACAAACACTGTAGTCAAGAATACAGCCAATGCTAATAAATAAATGTTAAGATAATTCAAGAGCTGACACTAGATTTGTTGCTGCTGTATTGTTCATTCGGATATGCGCTGTGTCTGTGGAATTTATCGCGCCATCTAACTTCCCTGAAAAACCACCTGAAAATTTAACTTTAGAGTCTACTCTTAAGGATCTGGCTGTCTTTAATTTTCAAATTGAAGCTTCATCCCTAGCCAAAGACGTAGCTCGGTTGTTTCAATCTCACCCCCTGCTTCCGGGAGTTATCTTGACGGTAAATGGAGATTTTTTAGGAATGATATCGCGCAGGCGATTTATGGAAAGGATGAGTCGCCCATACGGAGTAGATATATTTGCTTGCAGACCAATTCTGGCTTTGTATCAAATAGCTCAAACCGATACTTTGATTTTACCAGAAGTAGCCTTAATTGTCATGGCTGCTCAGCGAGCCGTGCAGCGGCCGCCGGAACTACTTTACGAGCCGATTGTTGTGCAGTTAGCACCTCAAGTTTACCGACTGTTAGACGTGCATCAAGTATTGGTAGCTTTAGCTCAAATTCACCAACAAGCTACTTGGTATATTAGTGAGCTTTATTACAATTTATCGGTAATACAATCTGAACTAGAAGCAGCTAATTCTCAATTAAAAACAGCTAATTCCGAATTGTATCGCCTTGCTAACTCCGATGGTTTAACTTTGGTAGCAAACCGCCGCTGTTTTAACGAATATTTAGATAAGACATGGCAGAGATTGGGACAAGAAGCAGCAGAAATATCTTTGATTTTATGTGATATTGACTTTTTTAAGAAATACAACGATAGTTACGGACATCAGGCGGGAGATGCTTGTTTGCAGCAGGTAGCACAAAAAATTGTTGAGGCGGTAAATGACTCGGCAGGCGAAGTTTGGGAGGAAATGCTGGTGGCTCGTTACGGAGGTGAAGAATTTGCGGTAATTTTGCCTCGAACTTCACCAAAGATTGCTGTCTCGATTGCAGAACATATTAGAGTCTCGGTGAAAAAAATGGCAATTGAAAATATTAACTCGCCAGTATCCCCTTGTGTTACACTAAGTTTGGGAGTAGCGAGTACGGTTCCTGTACCGACAATCTCAAAAAAAGATTTGATTGCAGCAGCCGATCGTTCGCTTTATCAGGCAAAAGACGCAGGGCGCGATCGGGTCATATTCGATACTGTAAAGTTAGATTAAGTAGATAAGCGGCAAAAATTGATTCGTAGTCAGGACTTTAGTCCTCATCAAAATTTCAAAAGTTGATTAAGTAGATAAGCGGCAAAAATTGGTTCGTAGTCAGGACTTTAGTCCTCATCAAAATTTGAGGACTTTAGCCCTCACTACGAACAACTTTGATGGGATATGAGATAATTCTGGAGCGACTAGGAAAAATTTAGTTCGATCGCACAATCCACACTTTACATCCAAACCCGCTCGGCCGTCCAGTGCCTGTCCGAAGATTCATAAATCCTCAATCCCTCCAATCGGGCACTTTCCACCATTGTCTCAATCTCATCCAGGGTAAAAGCCGCTTGTAGCGAATCGCTGAACAGTTGTTTCTGATGCGAGTTGCAATCTGCCGCATAGAGCTCGACTAAATTATCCCTAATTTCCCGTGTTTCGGGCCGGAGTAAATCCCGCAAAAATATTGCTCCGTTCGGCTTCAAAACCCGCCGGACTTCGCGTAAAAACGGCAGCGGATCGGGCAAATGGTGGATAATGCTGTTGGAAATCACCATGTCAAAACTATTGTCGGGATAAGGCATGGCTTTAGCATCAATTAATTCGAGATTAATTTGCGATCGCACTCGAGCCTTTTCCACATTCTGCGCTCCAACTTTCAGCATATTTGCCGACAAGTCAATACAGGTCAATTTCCATTCCGGCCGCAGTTGAGTGAGGGCGATTGGAATTCGCGCCGTACCCGTACCCGCGTCCAAAACGTTTCCAAAAACCGGCCCCAAAGCAGCCGCACTCTTGGCAAACGCAGCATTAACCTCAGTGAAGTCCATCGAATCGTATTCGATCGCCTCTTCCAAGGAATCCATCACCTCCGGTTCCAAAACTCGCTCCATAAAATTTATCTTGTCATCT
Organism: Microcoleus sp. PH2017_28_MFU_U_A; assembly: GCF_020738035.1. Taxonomy (NCBI): domain Bacteria; kingdom Bacillati; phylum Cyanobacteriota; class Cyanophyceae; order Oscillatoriales; family Microcoleaceae; genus Microcoleus; species Microcoleus sp. PH2017_28_MFU_U_A. Next base: position 52,096 of record NZ_JAEQCX010000032.1, on the reverse strand, counting down.
GGGATTTCTATATAGGGGCTGAGTTTCGCCTGCAAAAGCTCCACCAACTCCGGTTCCATATATCTGTAATTATCCGGGATTTGCAGGCAAATAACTTCCTTGTCCTTAATACTGTCGGGAAATTTGCTGCGAAGTCGATCCCCATGCTTCTTTTCCATCACAAATATCAAATCCGCCCAACCGAGCAAACCTTCAGTTACTTTAATTCTCGCACCTTTTTCGGTTCCAGCCGATCGCGCGCTGTACCCGCTAATTTTCTCGCAGATCTTCTCGGCCGTTAAACTCCGCCACTTATTCTGGCTGCACACAAACAATATCTTTGTTCGATCCATTTTATCTGCGTTAATCCGCGTACATCTGCGGTTAAAAATCTCAATTCCATTGCTCCGACCCACCTTGCATATCATAGATAGGGTGTTTTGTCAAATTTGCCAAAATTTCCGTTACAATTATTAACCTATAAAATGCCTGTTTTGCACAAAAACTTGTATTTTTAATATTGGCAGAGTTCGTTTATTTAACGATTTTAAAGAGTTTCAGGCGATAAAAGCAAAAATAGTTATAGCACCCCTTGAGTATCAGAATCGTATAATAGCTCAAACGGCGCAAATTCGTCAAGTAAATGAGAATGGAATCAATAGTGAAGGGTGGTAATTTTGGGGATTTTCGGAGATTGATTGAACATTTAAAACTAAAAATATTTTATTATTTATTCTACTTATCAAAATTGCTTCTGCTGTCCCGATCGCCCTCAACCGCTCAACAATAGAAATAAGCTCGATCTAACTTTCTCCATCTCTGTTATAATTGAGATTAAACGAAGTCGTTATGAGTTCAAGTAAGCAGCTATGACTGAACAAGCCGTAGAAAACCTAGTAATTATTGGCTCTGGCCCCGCAGGATACACAGCAGCCATCTACGCCGGGAGAGCAAACCTCAAACCCGTAGTTTTTGAAGGCTACCAAACCGGAGGAATTCCCGGCGGTCAACTGATGACCACCACAGAAGTCGAAAACTTCCCCGGCTTTCCCGAAGGCATCACCGGGCCACAACTGATGGATCGGATGAAAGCTCAAGCAGTGCGCTGGGGTGCCGAGTTATACACAGAAGATGTAACTTACGTTGATTTAACCCAGCGGCCGTTTACAGTGCGATCGGACGATCGAGAAATCAAAACCCACACGATAGTAATTGCCACAGGTGCGACTGCCAAAAGATTGGGTTTGCCTAGCGAACACGTATTTTGGAGTCACGGGATTTCTGCCTGTGCGATTTGCGACGGCGCCACCCCAATTTTTAAAGGAGTAGATTTAGCTGTCATCGGCGCGGGCGACACCGCAGCGGAAGAATCTATTTATCTGACAAAATACGGCTCTCACGTCCATATGTTGGTGCGGCGCGGTCAGATGCGCGCTAGCAAAGCCATGCAAGACCGAGTGCTGAGCAATCCTAAAATCACCGTGCACTGGAACACCGAAGCTGTGGATGTTTTGGGAGTGCCGGGGAGCAAGATGGATGGGTTGAGAATTAGAAATATTGAGACCGACGCCGAGAGCGATTTGCTGGTGAAGGGTTTGTTTTACGCGATCGGTCACACTCCCAACACTCAGCTTTTCCAAGGTCAGCTAGAACTCGACGAACTAAGCTATATCGCCACGAAACACGGTTCGGTAGAAACCAGCGTCGATGGAGTGTATGCTGTCGGCGACGTGCAAGACCACGAGTTTCGTCAAGCCATCACTGCTGCCGGTAGCGGCTGTATGGGGGCGATGCTAGCCGAAAGGTGGCTGTCATCGAACGGCTTGACTCAGGAATTCCATCAAACCAAGGAATCGCAGCAAGCAGCAGCGCCGCCCGCTCCAAAAGTACGCAAAACCAGCGAGAACTTTGATATCAACGACACTCGCCACGAAGGAGGTTTTGCTTTGCGGAAGTTGTTCCACGAGAGCGATCGACTGATTGTGGTCAAATACTCGGCTCCGAGTTGTGGCCCTTGCCACAGTCTCAAACCGATTTTGAGCAAAGTAATAGATGAGTTCGAGGGCAAAATTCACTACGTGGAAATTGACATCGAAGAAGATCCGGAAATTGCTGAAAATGCTGGCGTGATTGGTACGCCGACGATTCAGTATTTTAAAGATAAAGCTTTGGTGACTGAGCTTAAGGGAGTTAAGCCAAAAAGCCAGTACCGCGAGTTAATTGCCAGCAATTTGTAAGCTCGTGTCGGCAGAGGATGACTGCGATCGGATTGGTTGCTAGTGAGAATTTCAGTCTCCCCCACAGAAGGACTTGCATTCCTCACTACGAACGGCGGACTTGCATTCCTCACTACCAGCCTGGTCGATGTTTGATAAAATTATGACTGGCGCCGATCGAGCAGATTGTTGAGCAAAATCTACCCAGCAACCGAGTCGATCGAACTGCGTCGGTCTGTCCGGAACAAGTACGACCGCTAAACTTTGCCGATCGCGTCCGGAACCTCCAGGATTGGAAGATTTGAAACCATAACTGTCCCGTTGCAAGTGCAGCACAAAGGCACGCCGAACTAACCAATCCCAAGGCGATCGCATACCGGAACTCGAAAGCCTACATAATTAGACTTGAATTGCCAAAATCGAAAAATACCCTGAAACGATCTGCGTTTATCTGTCTTTATCTGTCTGACATCTGCGGTTTCGGGAACGATCGAAGACTTATGCAATTCAAGTCTATTCAAAAAAAACAATATAAAGCCCTCCTAGAAAGACGGGGCTTCTACCCATTTTTCTGATGACACAAACTAACTTGAATCTCCAGCCCGACTACTGGAATAAGATTTGGCAAGAAGAAGGCCGCGGAACTTGGCGTCGATATCCCGGCTGCTTCGGCAGAGTTTGTTGGGCCGTCGGACACGGGCTGGAAGTTTTAGAACTCGGATGCGGTGCAGGTGTCCTGGCTTCTCAGTTGTTAGAGTTTGGCAATTCAGTAACTGGGTTGGATATTTCCGAAGCTGCGATCGCCCAACTTCCCAAACAGATCTCAGGGGTAGTCTCAACTTTACCCGAAATTCCTTTTCCCGATCGCAGTTTTGATGTTGTAGTAGCAACAGAAGTTTTGGAACATATCGACGACGATCGAGCGTGCGTGATAGAAATAGTTAGGGTGTTGCGATCGGGCGGCAGAGCTTTTTTTGCCGTACCCAACGATTGCCTCGGCCCTGATGAAGAACCAGAGCACGTTCGCAAGTACACTCCAGAAAGCCTAATGGATTTACTCTTACCTTACGGCGACGTTTTTACGGAAACATTTATTGATGAGTTCAGTGTTGGCAGAGATCTTATTGCTCTACCAAGCATTTTAGCAGCACTCTACCTTCCCAGCGACAGCGAACTTGTTTGAGTTGCAAGATATCAGGATAAAAAATGAGCATTAGGGCAGCACTCGGACAAAAACCATTTTTATCTTTTTGTGCGATCGTCAAAAATGAAAGCGAGAATTTAGCGCGCTGTTTGGCTAGCGTTCAACCCTACGTTGATGAAATAATTGTAGTCGATACGGGTTCGGAGGACGGTACGCCGGAAATTGCCACTCAGTACGGAGCAAAAGTGGGATATTTTGAGTGGTGCGACGATTTTGCGACGGCGCGGAATTATGCTTTATCTTTAGTGACGGGTGAGTGGATTTTAGTGCTGGATGCAGATGAGGAGTTAGTTGTCACATCAGTAGATTTTAGAGAAACCCTCAAATTCCACCCAGAAGCGCTCGCTTATTCAATAATTAGAACAGAAGTAAGGCATCAAGCGGGAATGACTCCGCTACACATGACTCGTTTATTTCGCAATCTCCCAGAAATTAGATATGTCGGTCGCTTTCACGAGCAAATTCAGTATCAAAACCGCAGTTTTAGCGACAGTGAAGTCAGCAGTTTAGATAGTGTCAGAGTATTGCATCACGCTAACAGCCACCAACAAGTCGCCGCCAAAGTTGTCAACCGCAATATTCCCATCTTAGAGCTGGCCCGACAAGAAGAAGGGCTTAGTCTCATGCTATTGTACTCCCTAGCTGGGATGTACGGCTCAGCGGGCGAGGACGAGAAAGCGCGAGACTGCTGGGAGGAAGCATTAGAAAGATTGTTTCCGCATTTGATAGACGGCAACCCTCCAGAAGAATTTGGTTTCATTCCCTCCTTAGTTTTTACTTTAGCAGGGCGATCGCTCCAAAATCGAGACTATGAAACAACCATGTTACTGTGTCAGCGAGGTCTGGAATGGTGTCCCAACTATCCTCCCCTAAATTATATAGCTGGCATGACATTAATTAATCTAGGATTTCCGTTAGGTGCCGTTGCTTACTTTGAGAATTGCCTGAAACTGGGTAAAGATAACAGCTACTATACAAGAGAGCCTTTCGAGCCAAGTTTCACCACCACCGACCCGGCTTGCTGTTTGGGTCTAGCTTATATTAACCTGAAGCGCTGGTCGGATGCAGTATCGGCATTTGAACTAGCGCTGACTTTCGATGAAAACTGCACAGCAGCCCAGGAAAATTTAGCAAAAATCCGACAAAGCTTCAATCAGTAAACGGCTAAACATGACACTAAACAAAGTTCAATTACCGCGATTTCTCAACATTGCCTCACCGTCAAGCCTGTCAATGAAAATGATGTGGGCGGGTTTGGCAATAACTGCCTTATTTATCATAGTAGCAACCTTATCTCCCGTCATGCAAGGTTGGGGATGGCTGCAAAATCCTACCGATGCTTTGATTAACCCGATTCACGAACCGCCGTCGGCGAATTATTGGTTCGGTACCAGCCGCAGCGGCTACGATGTTTTTTCGCGCACGCTGTTTGCTTCGCGGGCGGCTTGGCAAGTCGTGATTTTAGCCACAGCGTTGAGTTTGTTTATCGGCGTGCCGCTGGGTTTGGTTAGCGGTTATTTGGGTGGCAAGCTCGATCGCGTGCTGTTATTTTTAATGGATACAATTTATACGTTGCCGGGATTGCTGCTTTCGTTAACTTTAGCATTTGTCGTGGGAAAAGGAGTATTGAATGCTGCGATCGCCCTGAGCATTTCCTACATCCCTCAATACTACCGCGTCGTCAGGAATCACACCGCCAGCGTCAAAACCGAATTATTTGTCGAAGCCGCCCGCGCCATGGGTGCTGACACTTGGACAGTGTTGTCGCGCTACCTGTTTCTCAACGTAATTCAGAGCGTACCGGTGCTGTTCGCGCTCAACGCCGCCGATGCAATTCTAACATTAGGAGGCTTAGGATTTCTCGGTTTGGGACTTCCCGAAGAAACTCCGGAATGGGGACACGATTTGCGTTTAGCTTTAGATGCGCTACCTACGGGCATTTGGTGGACGGCTTTGTTTCCCGGTTTGGCAATGACTTTAATGGTTGTTGGGCTGTCTTTGGTGGGAGAAGGATTGAACGAATTTGTCAATCCCCGGCTGCGGAACCAGCAGTAATAGGAAAGATTGGTTCGTAGTGAGGACTTCAGTCCTTTCTTCTCTTATAATTATAGTCCTACAAAAAGGTTCGTAGTGAGGACTTCAGTCCTTTCTTCTCTTATAATTATAGTCCTAAAAAAGGTTCGTAGTGAGGACTTCAGTCCTTGCCTTTCTCAATACTCTAGTCTAAAAAGGTTTGATCGTTCGGACTTGGGTCCTTTCTTTTCCGAGGACTAAAGTCCTGACTACGAACTGTTTGACAAGCAAACGCAAAAGATGAAATACCAAACATTTCTCGAACACATATCCGAGTTGTACAATAACTGGGGGACACCGCAAGCCGAACCAAAATCCAGTCAATTTCAGCAAATAATCAACTCTCTGCAAACCACAACGACAGCCAATGCAATGCAGTTGCTAAATTTTGCTGTCGAATGTATGTCTCCCGAAGAAATTTACTGCGAAATCGGCTGCTTTCAAGGCGGCAGCTTAATCGGTACGCTGCTAAATCATTCACAAATAACCGCTTGTGCCGTTGATGACTTTTCGGAATTTGATACTTTTGGCGACAGCAGCGATAATTTAGGAGAAAACCTAGCCAACTTTAATATATCGGAACAAGTTGTTTTTTGCAATCAAAATTTTGAGGAATTTTTCTGGGATTTGCGGGAAATGCAATCTGCCGATCGCATTGGTGTATTGTTTTATGATGCCGCTCACGATTATCGATCGCACTTACTAGCTTTACTTTTATCCAAACCTTTTTTAGCAGACTCGGCACTGATTGTCGTCAGCAATAGCAATTGGGAGACTCCGCGTCAAGCCAACTGGGATTTTATCGCCGCCCACCCTCAATGCCAACTGCTATTTGATTTTTCTGCACCTGAATTTAGCGATGCTTGGAATGGCTTGCAGGTTTTTAGTTGGGATGTCGTCAATACATCCGGCAATTACGAGTGGTCAACTTTTCAGCAATTGGGCAGTCGAGCTGCGATTCAATCAATTTACGATTTGCAGCAATCCGATCGAAAAAAAATCACCGCAGAGCTGTACAGTCAAGCTTTAAACCTGCACCAAGCCGGACAATTTATAGCAGCAGAGGAGAAGTACAAGCAGGTTTTGCAGTACGATCCAAATCAAGTAGATGCTTGGCAAAATCTCGGTACACTTTATTATGCCACAGAGCGGTATCGAGAAGCGCAAGATCTGCTGAGCGAATGTTTGGCGGTGGATTCCTCCGTAGCTGGCGCTCATTACAGCTTGGGCTTGGTGTTGGAAAAAACCGGGGATGTTATCGGTGCCGTAAGAGCTTATCGAGAGGCGATCGCCCTCGAACCCAACTGCATTGATGCTTATAATAATTTAGGCAATATTTTAGGACAAATCGGCGATGTCGATCGAGCTGAGTCAATTTACCGTCAAGCGATCGCACTTAATCCCGCTCATTTTGGCAGCTATCTGAATCTGGGAAACTTGCTACTGTCGAAAACAGAAGTCGATCGCGCGATCGAGCTTTACGAAACTGCCCTGCAATTGCAGCCCGATGCTGCTGAAGTTGTCGCCAATCTCGACTTTGCCCGCCGTCTCAAAAATGACCCAATTCAAGCATACCTTTATTTTGGCAACGATTGCTATGGGCGCGGTGAATATCAACAAGCCGTTATCGAGTACAGGAAATTTTTAGAAGTTCAAACAGGCGACCTTCAATTATACTTGAATTTGGCTGAGTGTTACCAACATTTAGATGAATATGCAGCCGCCATTCAAGTTTGCCGGGAGGCGATCGAGCTTTATCCAGCAGACGCCAGTCTTTACCGCAATTTAGTCTTGGCTTTGGTAGCATCCGGGAGAAATTCAGAAGCGATCGCAATTGCGACCGATGCGTCGAGTTTATTTCCCGAAGACAGCTTTTTTAATCCGGGACAGTATTTAATTCTGCCGGTGATTTATCAAAGTGTAGAGGAAATAGCTGTTTATCGCGATCGGTTCGAGACGGGAATCAAACTGTTAATCCAACAAACCAACCTCGATACAGATGCAGGCCAACAAAAAGCCTTAACAATTATCAGTCAGCACACCAACTTCTTTCTAGCTTACCAAGGCGGCAACGACTTAGATATCCAGAAACAGTACGGGCAATTTGTTCGCAAAGTCATGGCTGCTAACTACCCGCAGTGGGTAAAGGATTTACCGCTACCTCCCCCCAGCAAAACCGGAAAAATTCGCATCGGCTACATATCTGGTTGCTTGTGGGGACATACAGTCGGCAAATTAACCCTCGGCTGGCTGCAACACAGCAGCAGCGAATTTGAAGTATATTGCTATCAAATTACCGAGACGCAAGACAACTTTACTCAACAGTTCCGATTTTACAGCGATACTTTCCACTACATCCCTGGCAACTTAGAATTAATCTGCCAACAAATTATTGCTGACCAATTACACGTACTGGTTTTCCTCGATATTGGGCTGCAACCGCAAATGACTCAACTTGCAGCCTTGCGCCTTGCTCCCATTCAGTGTACCTCTTGGGCGCATCCGATGACTTCAGGATTGCCCACCGTCGATTACTTCCTCTCCAGCGACTTGATGGAACCGGAAAATGCTGTTTTACATTATTCCGAAAAATTAATTCGCTTGCCGAATATTGGCATTTCTTACCCGCAGCCCACGATTCCTAGCACAACGGCCACTCGTGCAAATTTTTGCCTGCGGGAGGGGGCTGTTGTTTATCTCTGCTGTCAAACTCTCTGCAAATACCTGCCGCAGCACGACTATATGTTCGCGGAAATTGCCCGACAGGTTCCTCAAGCTCAGTTTGCCTTTATATCACGTCCGAATGTTGATATTGGTAAACTGTTTCAGCAGCGCCTCCAGCGGACTTTTGCTAAGTACGGTTTGGATAGCGCTGATTTTTGCGCGATTTTACCTAAAATGGATGAGAAAGCTTATTGGAATCTTCAACTTTTGTCTGATGTTTTTCTCGACAGTTTCGGTTGGTCTGGAGGTCACACGACTTTGGAAGCGATCGCGTGCAATTTACCAATTGTCACTTGTCCGGGAGAATTTATGCGGGGCCGCCATTCCTCTGGGATTTTGCAAATGCTGGGAGTCACCGAAACAGTTGCTCAAACCGCAGCAGAATACGTAAAAATAGCTGTGAGGCTGGGCTTAGAATCGGAATGGAGGCAGAGTATTGCCGATCGAATTTTGCAAAGACAAGGGCGTCTGTACGGCGATAAAACTTGCGTCGCAGCCCTTGAAGCTTTTTATTATCGTGCAGTTGAGTCAGTTTAATTATTCGATCGCGGTTGTCGGAGGTTTGGAGTCGCCAAGCGGTGATTGAGTGCCCAACAGGAGTGGCGATCGCGATCGGTTGCACAGTTGTTTTTAATAGGATAATGATGGCGGCAAATTTTTTGTCCTTGCCACCAACCTTTATACTTAAGCCTGAGTCTGGTTTTGCCGCTCCCTGTTTTCCAACAGAAGACAACTGTTTTGTCAGATCCTAGTCCCGATCCCATGAATCATTCCCCACGCCCAATCCCCAATCTTGCATCTAAAATAGCATGAGTTGGTTTTAAATACAGCAGGTCGTCCCGTAATATTACTTAGTATTGCGGAGAAAAGGTTCATCGTGTCTTTATATTGCAGCGGATATTTTTTAATTAAGTATAAAGTTGCACGTCTTTTCAACAATCAGGTCAGACAATTTTCGATTTGAGATTTTCGATGGAATCAGCTATACCATGATGGTTGGGATCGCGGGTCTACCATCGCATTTTTTGAGGGAACAGGTGTCGGTTGAACGGCTAGCTCCTCTCAAGAGAGCTTGGAGTTTCTCAAATCCATCAAGTGTCGCCATGGAGGCGATCGCCCGTGAGGAAGATCTGCCTCGGCGAGATCGAGGTAAACTTAGTAATATTGGACTTAAGTTGTTTCTGAGATTAAAATGAATGTAGATATTAGCTAGAGAGACAAGCAATCCCCGAACAGTTCGCAGCGTAACAATTACCGCAGGAGCGAACTCTTAGCAAACTTTCTCATTCTGGCTGTTATCTCTGAGACCGCAAAGCTCACAGACAAGCTTAAATGAGAATGTGACGTTACGAACTTAATGTGATGTAATGTCAAAAGCAGCCCCAATTTTTCAAAATTGAGCTAACTTAACAAAGAAAGCCCCTGTTGCACTACTAAACCCGCAACGCTTCATTGGGGGCGATCGTCGGTCTCTCATGAGAGAGTTGCCGACTTACAACTAAAGCTCACAAGCTTTATTCAATCGCAGATTGCGTATGATTCAATTCAGGGAAACAGGGTAAAGATGGGTGCATCTACACGGATTGTATTGGTCTCAATTCCGGCAAGTCAAAAATTGTCTGCTAACTCTCTGGCAGACTGCGCCGCAGCCTTTAACCCAGATATCCACACAAAACAGCGCCGTTCGATCGCGCCCAAGTTTTTCCGGGCCGTTCTCAGGATTTAGCTGAGCCAGACATGAGTCAGTATTGTCAAGCTAAGCTGACAAAGTTTTCTAGGTTCTTGACAAAAAACGGAAAACAACTTCCATTTTTTGTGAGAACGGCTACAATCGTAAGGGTCTTTCCAAGATCCGATTCTCACAGTTTGGTGCTTCGACTCTCTGCTGTTACATTTGAGGCAGCAGACCCGCATCCAAGGTGGCGAAAATTTGCCGTGCAACTGTGATGTCTGACGACCAGAGTGAAAGCAGCAAGCAAATCAAAAGTTGGACACCCATAACAGAAAAGTTAGAGGGTTCCGTGCCAGAAAACTTGTACGGGTAAAACATCGAAGTGCCGAGTAAAAAAGCCAGTATTTTTTGAGGTGCGATCGCATCTCCGGGTTTGCTTTTCTGGGTCAGGTATCGCAGACGATGCGTTAACTAGCCCAAACAAGAAAAAGCCGCACGCTCAATCCGAGGTTGCGACGTTAAAGTCGGCGATCGAGTGAATGCGCTGGCTACTTCTTTCCCAGAGCTCGAACTTTGACTCATAAAATTGGTGCGGTTTCGGTTACTGCTTCACTTAGCAGACCGAAAATTCCACGATTTCTTCCTGCGGGAATGTCAATACTGGCTAACTTGTCTAAACTACAAACAGACACTATTCCACTGTTATTTATTCTTTAATTCAGGAGCATGAGGAAGGCGGCATGATCCAGGCTAACACCGTACTCGAAACCAAAATTACACCCAAAATGGAAACTATCGAGTTGCTGAGGAACGCCGAAAGCGTTCTACCTGAGAGCGAGTTGGAACTCTTTATCGACGAAGAAGACGATCGAGAAGATTTTCTAGACAACCCGTCTGAGGAGGACGACACTAAAGCTGGCAAAGGCGCGAAAGCCCGCCGTCGGGCTCAGGCAAAGAAAAAGCATTATACAGAAGACTCTATTCGTCTCTACCTGCAAGAAATCGGTCGGATTCGACTGTTGCGAGCAGACGAAGAGATTGAACTCGCCCGCAAGATTGCAGATTTGCTGGAATTGGAGCGAGTTCGAGAACAATTGCTCGAAGAGTTAGACCGCGAACCTAAAGACAACGAATGGGCTACTGCTGTAGACATGGCACTACCTGCATTCCGTCACCGACTCCACGTTGGTAGGCGCGCCAAGGAGAAGATGGTGCAATCAAACCTGCGTTTGGTGGTGTCGATCGCCAAAAAGTACATGAATCGCGGTTTGTCTTTCCAAGATTTGATTCAAGAAGGCTCTTTGGGTCTAATCCGGGCTGCTGAAAAATTCGACCACGAAAAAGGCTACAAATTTTCCACCTACGCAACTTGGTGGATACGTCAAGCCATCACCAGAGCAATCGCCGATCAATCCCGGACTATCCGCCTCCCGGTTCACCTTTACGAAACCATCTCGCGGATCAAAAAAACTACCAAGCTGCTTTCTCAGGAAATGGGCCGCAAGCCTACGGAAGAAGAAATCGCCACCAAGATGGAGATGACCATCGAGAAGTTGCGCTTTATTGCTAAATCCGCACAGTTGCCAATTTCTTTAGAAACTCCGATCGGCAAAGAGGAAGACTCGCGTCTGGGAGACTTTATTGAATCTGACGGGGAAACGCCAGAAGATCAAGTCTCAAAGAACTTGCTCAGGGAAGATTTGGAAAGCGTTTTGGACACTCTCAGCCCCCGAGAACGGGATGTACTGAGGCTGCGTTACGGCTTAGATGACGGACGGATGAAGACCTTGGAGGAAATTGGTCAAATCTTTAACGTCACTCGCGAGAGGATTCGCCAAATCGAGGCTAAAGCCCTGCGGAAATTGCGCCATCCCAACCGTAACAGCATCTTAAAAGAATATATCCGCTAGAGCATTTGTCTCGCATCACCCAAAAGAGTGATTTGCTCTTTTGGGGTGGAACCCCCTACCCCAAAAAGAGCGATCGCTGTTAAACATTGTACTGCTCAATGCACGACGGCAATTAGCTATTTGCTGCGGGTAAATTCTCCTGCAAAAATTGCGCTGCTAAAAACGCACGGGCAAAATTTTGGGAGTCCCCAAAAGAACTCCCAAGCTTTGCAGTGTCTGAAAAGTTTTAACTAGAAAATTAGATCAGGCCCCAGAAGTGCAGCACGCCTTGACCGGAAACCAATTCAATGATGACAGCGGCAGAGAAACCAATCATTGCTAAACGACCGTTCCAATTTTCAGCACCTGCGCTGAAGCCCCAGTTCCAAGCGTTGCGTTTTTGTTCTTGCATAGTGCGAACTCCCTTCATTAACTTTTGTAAGGCTCATGTTAATTAATATAACAGTTACTTGAAAAAAATGCAAGTTTGTGATGCGTGATATCGATCGCAAAGGTCGATCGACCTTTCTCCTGTTTCCTACCGAGGAAAAATCGCCAATTCGGTATCAGGATCGAACAAGTGAATTTTGTCATGGGCGATCGCCAGCCAAAGCTCCTCGCCAACACGGATCGATCGCTCGGGAGGCACCCGCACCTGCATCCGCACAGCCCGATCGTCAGTCAAACACACCCGCAAATAAGTTTCGTGTCCCAAAGCCTCCACAATTTCCACTTGTACCGACAAATTTTTGGTAGCAGGAGGGTTAATGCTGAGATGTTCCGGGCGAATGCCCAAAATCAGTCCTCGCCCGTCATATTTTTGTAGATTTTTCGCCCAAATATCGGGTAAAGTAAAGCGAAACTGCGGGTGAGAAATCAACAGCGGCGCGGTAAACTGCACGGGCAAAAAATTCATCGGCGGAGAACCGATAAACTCAGCCACAAATAGATTAGCTGGCTTGTTGTAAAGCTCTAGAGGCTTAGCGACTTGCTGAAGCTGGCCAGCATTCATAATCGCAATGCGATCGCCCATAGTCATCGCCTCAGTTTGGTCGTGAGTCACATAAATAGTGGTAGTGCCCAACTGCCGCTGCAACTGCACAATTTGCGATCGAGTTTCCGCCCTCAACTTCGCATCAAGATTCGATAGCGGTTCGTCCATCAAAAACACTTCAGGATTTCGAGCCATCGCCCTACCCAAAGCCACCCGCTGCTTTTGTCCTCCCGAAAGTTGTTTCGGCAAGCGATTTAAAAGCGGTTCTATTTGCAATAATTGAGCAACCGCCCTAACTCTTTCTCCTACCGCCTTTTCCCGTTCCGACAAATAGCGCAAACCCGGAGGAAGCTTGCGAGTTGCTCCCACTAAAAAGTCCTCCCCTAAAGTATATATTCGCTCTTTGCTTACAGTATTAGAAGCTAAATAATCGATCGCCTCTTCTATCTTATTCCTGATTAGTTCTACCTTCTCCCTTCTTCCTTTTTCTGTCACTGTCACTGTCTCTGCTTCCTCATTCCTTCTTCCCTCTTCCCTCTTCCCTCTTCCCTCTTCCCTCTTCCCTCTTCCTTCTTCCTTCTTCCCTCGGACTTCTTCCTTCTGTGAGCGGCGCAATCCAAAGGCGAGATTATCGTAGACTGTTAAGTGAGGATAGAGAGCATAATTTTGAAACACCATAGCGATATCTCGGTCTTTTGGAGGTAAATCATTAACGAGCCGATCGCCAATCCAGATATTGCCGGCTGTCAAAACTTCCAAACCTGCGATCGATCGCAGCAAAGTGCTTTTTCCGCAGCCCGAAGGCCCCACCAACACCATGAATTCCCCGTCGAGGACGGTCAGGTTAATCCGCCGCAAAACAGTGTTAGACGAAGAGCTAGGAGTCTCTGTTGAGACACTTTCTGCGACGTTGTTTGCTACTTTTTCCTGTTCTCCTTGGCGGAGGGGAAAACTTTTGTAGATATTTTCTAATACAACTTGCGCCATCAAACGATTTTAGATTTTAGATTTGGAGGAAGGAAGAAGGAAGAAGGAAGAGGGAAGAGGGAAGAATAATGGGAGAATTTCATTTTTGTAAAAATAATTTTTTCTTTTAGTGTGATCGTCCCCGGTCGCTTGCCGATCTAACCCTCGCGAGCGGGGACAGCACTATAAAAACAAAACTGAGATGCTCCCCAAATAATTACCCATTACCAATGACTACTGACTATTGACTACTGACTACTGACTATTGACTACTGACTACTGACTACTGACTACTGACTACTGACTATTGACTATTGACTACTGATAACCTTGATAATTCTTTCACCAGGATTGAGGTCAAAAACCCGATCGCCCGGAGCATCCTTCCCCCAAAAAGCTATAGCATCAGTAGTCGATCGCAGCAGGCGGCCAGCAGTCGTAAAAAGTTTAACATCCGTACCCGGAACAGCCCGCAGCAATCCAACCAAAGCATCTTTAGGCTCTGCAAAGCGAAAAGCTTGAGTGCCAATTTCGCCGCGGTTAGTCAGCCTGACAGAACCCGCAGGCATTCGTTTAGCCCAACCCAACTCCGAAATTAGCACCAGACTGTCCTCCCGGTCGATCGTAATACAACCCACCAACTGTTCCTGCTTCCGCAACCTGGTGACTTGAGAACCCTGGGCGGTGCGGCCCATGGGCGGCAGTTGTTCGTCATCAACATCAAATCGGAGGACTCGACCTCCCGAAGTTGCGACGACCACTTGGTCGCCAACTTTGCTGAGACTAGCATTACGCAGTCGATCGTCCTCCTTGAGTTTAACAACAGTCACGCCGCGATTAGTCAGCTCAGCAAATTCCTGCATCGGCAAGCGCTTAATTTTGCCTTGTTGAGTCAGAGTTACTAAATCCGCAGCCTCCGAATTTTCCGGCAAAATAAAGTGTGCAACTGTGATTTCCGAGAAAGCACGACCTGCACTTTCTTTAGTAGCACTGGGCGACAACAAACTAACAATCGGCGTTCCCCGGTCTTTTTGGCTGCTACTAGGAATATCAGCCACTTTCAGCGGATAAGCTTTGCCGTTAGGAATTAAGACGACCAAAGTGCGATCGGTTTTTGTCAGGTTTGCCGTCACAATAAAATCTTCATTTTTTTCTAAAGCTGAAACCGATTTTTCGCGACTTTTCGAGCGCGGGCGTTCCGCAGCGGGCAATCGTCTCACGTACTGCTTGTGCGAAAATTCAACAATAGTTTCCTCCGGTTCAATATCGGGCAATAAATTAGGTGAAATTGTTGCCGGCAACAAAGGCTTCACACCAGCATTTTTCTTGCCAGCCGGTTGTGTTTGAGCAGTTCTGGCGCGTCCGGTTCCATTGGCAAATTTAGTGCGACGTTCGTCAGCGTACTTGCGTTTTAGCGATCGCAATTCCTTCTTTAAAGCCTTCAAAAGTTCGCGCCTGTCGCTCAACAACCGCTGCAATTCTTGAATATTCCCCATCAACTCATCCAACTCAGACTGCAAATTTTGCCTTTCCATACCAGTCAGCCGACGCATCGGCATCGCCAAAATCGCATCAGCTTGACTTTCGCTCAGATTAAGGCGAACTTGGAAAGTTTGCTTAGCAGTAGTCCCGTCAGGAGCATTTCTGAGAATGTCGATCGCAGTATCAAGATTTGTCAAAGCCAACATTAAGCCTTGGACAATGTGACAGCGACGTTCTGCCGCCTGCAACTCGTAATTGTAGCGGCGGGTGAGAGTCACTTCTCGGAAATCGAGAAATTCTTGCAACAATTGTCTCAAGGTCAACTGTCGGGGTTGACCGTTGACAATTGCCAGCAAAATCGCGCCAAAATTTGTTTGCAGGTCAGTTTGTTGGTAAAGACGAGCCAGCACCGCCTCTGGAGTAAATTCTCGTTTAAGTTCAATTACAACTCGAATGCCTTCGCGATCGCTCTCGTCACGCAAATCAGAAATACCGTCGAGGCGGCCGGCATTCACCAACTCCGCCACCTTTTCAATCCAAGCTGCCTTATTTACCTGAAACGGAAACTCCGTCACGACGATCGCCGTTTTAGTTCGTACCTTGCGATTCCCAGGCACTTCTTCCACCCCAGCTATACCCCTGACCGCAATGCTACCTCGACCCTTAGTGTAGGCATCAACAATGCCCTCTGTAGAGACGATTTCCCCTCCGGTCGGGAAATCTGGGCCCGGAATTAGTTCGATCAACTTCTCATCCGAGATCTCCGGATTTTCAATCAAAGCAATTAAACCGTCTACCACCTCGCCCAAATTGTGCGGCGGGATATTAGTAGCCATCCCGACAGCAATGCCAGTACAACCGTTGAGCAACAGAAACGGCAACTGAGCAGGGAGCGCCGTCGGTTCCTGCTGCGAACTGTCAAAGTTATTAGTAAAATCAACAGTTGCGTCACCGACTTGGGTTAGCATGGCTTCGTGGGCGATCGATGCCAGTCTAGTTTCCGTGTAGCGCATCGCAGCAGCAGGGTCATTGTCCACCGAACCGAAATTGCCGTGACCCGCCAGCAAAGGATAGCGGCTCGAAAACTCCTGAGCCATTCGCACCAGAGCGTCGTAAACCGATTGGTCGCCGTGGGGGTGATATTTTCCCAAAACATCTCCAACTACCCGGGCGCACTTGCGGTAAGGTCGGTCTGGTGTCAAACCGAGTTCGTGCATCGCGTACAAAATTCGACGGTGCACAGGTTTTAAACCGTCGCGGACATCAGGCAAAGCTCGCCCGACGATCACACTCATGGCATATTCGAGGTACGATTGCTGCATCTCGGCGTGCAGAGGCGTAGAAATTACTTGCCCGGAAAGTAGGTTGAGTTGTTTAGCCATGAGTCCTTATGTCTAATTACTAGATAGCAGAATATCGGAGTATTCTGGGGTGAAACGGAGTGAACTAAAATCGATATGAGTAGCCGTCCTGTCGGTGAATAAACTTCACGTTTTTTATGGTAGAAACTCCAATACGAAACTGATTAATTAAAACCTCAAAACCCTTTGCAGTAGGTTTTTTCACTCGCGCCGTATAGGTTCCGGCTCGTGAATTCTTGCGGTCAGTATCCAGCGTGAACTTAACTGTATCGCCTGTTTTGACGTGCTTGTATCGTACTCGTGTATTTTTCACTGCTGGGAACCCGTGTTTGTTGACTCGTATTTCCTGCCTTGTGCCGTGCCCAAAACACGTGACAATCAGAGGCTGAGTTGTTCTCAATTGAATCGAGCGACCAGATTTCCCGACACAGGCGGCATCAATGCTATGTGACTTCTCTAAGCCCTGTTGAGTGCGGTTGAATTTAGTTCTGCCGCCCGTCCAACACTTCACCGTGTCGCATAGCTCTTTTGCCATCCTGACAATGGCAAAACGGGTTGAATTCACTGCTGCTGCATCTTTAAGGGGTTGCTTGGCTTGTGCAAGAATACGTTGTAGCAGGTCGGGTTTGCCCGAAAGGAAATCTTGGATATCGCGATTCCCCTTCTTCTGGTTGCACGGAACACAGGAAAGAGCAAGGTTGCTGACTCGGTTTGACCCACCTTTTGATTTAGCCTGAATGTGTTCTACTTCCAGGGGGGTATCGGTTGCACCGCAGTACGAGCATTTTTGTTCCCACTTTTCTAGTAGATATTGCTTCACCTCATAGCCAGCCAGTTCACCCGCTTGATATTGCACTCCACTAATCTCAGGATTCTGCATCAGTTGTGTGTCAAACCGGACTTGCTCAATCTCAATCTCAGTGATGGGACTGTAGCGCATGAATCGCTTAATCCAAGTTTCTACCGTTTGAACTCTATGTCGCAAGCTGGGGGCTAACCATCCTGTAGGCTGCTTTCGATTAAAACGCTTTGCTCGATATCTAAGATTGCGCGAACGCCGCGAGCCTCGCACGCTAGCCCGTTGTTTGAGGTCAGCGCTGATTTGCAATCCTCGATGCTTTAGTTCCATGCCGAAGACAATATCTTCACCGCATTGAATGGCGAAACCCGTCCATTTAGAACCTGGATCTATTTTGAGCCGATAGGGTTTGAGTGTGGGATTGAGAATCTGTTGCTTGAGGACGATCGCAAACGGATATGATCTGTACACCGCTGCTTTTTGTTTGGTCAACAGCTCTCTAGCACGGGCAGGATGCACCATGTTGAGGAACGTCCTGTCGTGATTCAACAGGAAAACGTAATTAGCTTGAATTTGCATTTCTGCATCTGGGGACTTGGTAATGTTTGCATCGATTGGCTTACAGGCTTGTTACCAGGGTGCGGTGTTCCACGTTCAGAAGCTACGCGATGTTCCTCCCCTGACGCTTGAATCTTGCCCGAATTGATTGAGTCATGACCCTCCAGCGGCTATCACACTCTTGGTGTGTGTGAAATCTGGTGTAGCAGGGTACTCCGAATTACTCCGTTTCCCTCGAATTACTCCGCTTCTTTGCTACTCTATGTTGCCGACCTTTGTGCCTACCTGTCTATTTACCCGCCGCGAGAAGGTTGATTCACAGTCATACTTTTCCTTATAATCGCTCACAAAGGCAGATCGTTCAGAATTCAGCCGGGTCAAATCTATCCGGGCGAACTCTCAAGCCTCTGACACCAGCTCGATAGCGGTCAAAACTGAGAATGGCGAATCCCCAACCATCCCCGCTATATTGGGTACTCCGATCCGAATGGGAAGGCCCGAGTAGGTCAATCAACATTGCTTGACTCTAAGAGCAAGAAAGAAAATAATTGTCAAGGCTCCGGGACTCCCATAGCAGTTACAAAAAGTAATGGAACTGCCCTCAACCTCAGTCCACCTTCATACCCCTATCCGAGCGATCGTCCCCAGTCTAAAATCTAAAATCTAAAATGGTACAAGTTGGAGTCCTGACCACAAGAGAGGATAAGCAGTAGCAATCCCGAAATTGTCTGCGATATTCGGGGGAGAGAGGGAGATTCTCGGTCGTCGGGGAGAAAATGTAACCGTGAAGGGGAATAGAGAATTCAAATATACAATTTAAATCGACAACAGGTTACTAAAAACTTGCTACCGGGGGATCGTGAGACGAGCGTCAGTGTCAGGTCTAGTTCTAAAAAACAACTAAACACTCTATCTAAGGTAGACAATTATTTGAAATATTCTAGTAGACTGTGGTAGATTGTAGTAATATCAATAGGTTCACCCTATTTTACGTTAAAGCATTTCCGCATCTAAGCGCGGATGTATTGTAGCAGACTGACTGAAGAATATACATCTAAAACCTGTTCAAAGTATGGACAGAACCACAAAAAGTTAGAAGGTAACCAACAGTTTGTCCTTCTTGCGGTCATGGCATCGGGCGTGATATGAATGGCACTTTTAGCCTTTTTTTAAAGGCTGTGACAGATCCGCGACACAAAGGCGTAAGATTGCATCTTACCAATTGTGCCATACACAGTAAAGGTTGATTTTCAGCTTCTACCGGGTTAAATGTATCTGTTTGTTTGTATGTAGTAGTCTAAATGATGGTAATGGATGCTTCTGGGCATCTGTACACCCTCTCACGGTAGTCGCTCAAGGAATATATGCGGGTTTTGCAGGGTTCCCGGCTGATGGCGCTAAAAACTCTGCATTTTTGACGGGGAATCTAATCCTCGTGCCGTGTTCCTCTTTTGACTCATGTCGCAAAGTTTCCATACTTCCCATATTTATTTATGAAAACCGTTCTGATTGTAGAGGACGATTTGGTTAATGCTCGAGTTTTTTCCAAAATACTTACTAAGCGGGGGGGCTTAGCTGTCAAGCACACGGAAAATGTTGAAGAGGTGATGCAGATTGCTGCGGCCGGCCAAGCTGATTTGATTTTAATGGACGTGTCTCTTTCGCGCAGCGTGTACCAGGGAAAATCTGTTGACGGCATTAAGATTACTCAACTGCTGAAAGCTGACCCGCAAACCGCCTCGCTGCCGATTATATTGGTGACGGCTCACGCGATGGCCGGTGATAGAGAAACTTTTCTGGATCAAAGCGGTGCCGACGGTTACATCTCTAAACCCGTAGTAGACCATCAAGAGTTTGTCGATCGGATCAAGGCTTTGCTCCCTGAGTAAGCGAACCATATTTGAAGCAGGAAGTTCAGCAACGGATTCGTCGGCTGTCGGATGTAACAAATGTAACGGAGGGAAGCCACGAAGTTTGTAGTTTAATACGCTTGGGTTAGCGGTCTTTTACCGAAAACTTGGCTTCTTCAGCCCCGTCCTTCTAGGACGGCTTTTATTTGATCGACTTTTTAAGAAAAGTCTTGATATTTCTTAAAGACCTAGTGTTCAATCTAACCTACGAATTCGTGCTTAAACCCACATCAGAACAAATAGTTATTTTCGCAGACTGGCTTGAATAATGCGAGCGTGTTTATAATACCATTTTGACAAAAGATTGCGACATAATAAATGTTTTGTTTGGTCGCTTGTACCATTGTGGTCAGGTGCGGCTCTGTCAAATTGTCGATATATAGCTACGAATTTTTCGTGGATCCACAGCCTACAACTAATGTTGTATTAATTTTGAAAATTGGTATTATAAGGAAGAAATAATTTTATTTATAGTTTGATTCAAACAATTAAAAATTTTAATTTTCAAGTTTTATAAAAAAACATTCGGTAAGCGGAAAACTCAGTGTCTTTAGACCTGAGATGCAAGCGACACGGGCGGTTTCAACCGCCGTGAATCTTTTTTGATTCTTAATACTTAAAACCAAAGAAAGATGTTAAAATACAAGCCAGGGAGGTGAACTAGATTGATAATAAACTATGTTTATAAGTTGCGACCCAATCAAACACAATCATCAAAAATGTCTGCTTGGATAGATATGCTGCGAAGCCAGTATAATTGGTGCTTAAATGACAGAATCTGTCAGTACAGCCAGCAGTTTATCCAAGGCAATTACTGTGACATTAGAACGAAAGGCGAAGCTTCACCATTGACCTGCTTCGTAAGTAAAAGTGGCGCAACCGGAAATCCTTGGAAAGATTCTAAGTCTGACAAAGAAGGCAAAGCTAGAAATCCTCGTCGAAGTGCTGGTGACATTCAGATTACAGCATTACCTGAGTTAAAAATGGCTAGACCTTGGTATAGTGGAATTGACTCAACAGTTTTACAACAGAATGTTAAACGCTTAGACATTGCCTACAAAAACTTCTTTGAAGGTAGGGGATTTCCTAAATTTAAAAACCGCAGCAACTTCACATCTTTTACTTTCGTGATGGGAGTAAAAATCAAGGGTAATAAAATTTACCTACCCAAACTGGGTTGGATGCGGTTTTACAACTCTCGCTCAATCCCAGATGGGTTTACCATCAAGGCTTGCGCGGTTAGAAAACGCCAGAATGGCTGGTATGTTTCTATTAGAATAGAGGATAAATCTGTACCTGAATACAGCGCTACTCCTGTTGGCGATAACCCCAAAGTAATAGGTTGCGACCTAGGAATCACTAAACTGGTTCACCTTTCTGATGGATACCAAATCAAAAATCCCAAGTTTTCGACGAACAAAAAAGCTAAGCGGACTCTAAAAATCAGACAGAGACGGGTTAGTCGCAAAATTAAGGGTAGTAAAAATCGCAAAAAAGCAGCTATTAAAGTTGGGAATTTCCATCAAAAGATTAGCGATAAGCGTCAAGCATATCAATGGAAAACTGCAAATTTAATAGTATCTCGTAACGTTGATGTAATTGCCACAGAAGATTTAAATATTTCAGGGATGATGCGCCGATGTAAAGTAAAAAGTGACGAGAAAACTGGGAGGTTTCTGAAGAATGGGCAATCCAGAAAAAAGGGATTGAATCGCGCTATGTCTGATGCAGGTTGGGGCGATTTGGGATTAAAGATTGAGTATCTGGCTGCAAAGCAAGGAAAAATCGTAATCAAAGTTAATCCTAAACACTCTAGTCAGGAATGCAGGAATTGCAGTCAGATCGATAAATCCAACAGAGATGGAGAAAAATTCATCTGTGTTGAGTGCGGATATCACGAACACGCCGATATTGGCGCTGCAAAAACGATTAGAGATCGAGCTTTGAGAATGGTACGTGGGCCAGGACGCGAAACTAGGTGCTCAACACCTAAACGCCCAAAAAATATCACCACGCTCGCAGAGCAAACGTGGTGAGTTTGGGAACCTGAGCAATCAGGATATTAAGGCCGCAATGTCTTAAGAATCTCAGTCGCTTTAGCGCTGAGAGTGTCAATGAATTCTGATTTATGCCTGCGGCTGAATATCTTCTGCCTTCTTTTTTCGGGCGATTTGATGTGCCGATCGCACTTTCGCCTGTGAATTTTGAATTTTAAGTTTTGAAACCAAAAATTTAAGATTTTTCAACCAACGCTTGCGCCTGTTGGTTGGGAGGATCTCTCAAAAATTGCCGCGCAGTTCAGGATCGCTGGCTGCGCGGCAATCTATCTCAAAACACTCGTTTTAGTCTTCGTCCTCGTCGAAGTCGTAACCGATATCATCATCATCATCGGCGATCGCGCCTAAGGAATCATCATCAGTATCAGGGACAAAATCGTCCTCATCAACCTCAACTTCCTCAAAATCCTCATCGGATTCAATGTCAGGGGCGCGGGCGACATCAAAAGGACTCTCGATCGTATACTTGCGGCGGGCAGTGCGATCGTCCAACACGACATCTTCCTGCAAATCCTGGATGTCGTCGTCAAAGACAGCACCCTCAAAACCGGCATCTTGAACGCTAGCATCCTCATAGGCATTGAACCCAGTTCCGGCGGGAATCAGGCGGCCGATGATCACGTTTTCCTTGAGGCCGCGCAGCCAGTCGGATTTGCCTTCGATCGCAGCTTCGGTGAGCACCCTTGTGGTTTCTTGGAAGGAAGCTGCGGAAATAAAGCTGTCGGTATTGAGCGAAGCTTTGGTAATCCCCAGCAGCACCGGGGTGTAGTCGGCGGGGGCGCCGCCAGTAATCGACATGGCTTCGTTCACCTGTTCGACTTGCCGCAGTTCGACCAACTCGCCGGGGAGCATGGTGGTGTCGCCGCCGTCCTCCATGCGGACTTTGTTGGTCATCTGGCGGACGATTACTTCGATGTGTTTGTCGGAAATATCCACGCCTTGAGACTGGTACACCGATTGCACTTCGTTGACGAGGAAAGTCTGCACCTGCTGGAAACTCTCCAAAGCGGCCTCGAAGGTAGGTTGGCGCTCTTTGAGGACTTGGAAAAATACTTCGAGAATTTCGTGGGGGTTGGCGGGGCCGTCGGTTAAGGCTTCGGCGACGCCAACGCGCTGTCCGTCGGAGACGATCGGGTTTTGGCCTGGTAATAAAGGATATTGCTCGATTCGGCCGTCATCCTCGACTACGGCGAGTTCCACCACATCATCGTCGGTGACTACCTGAGCTGTCCCCGGGCGCTTGGCTAAAATGCAAGCTTCCTTCGGTTTCCGCCCTTCGAGCAATTCCTCAATCCGGGGTAAACCTTGAATGATGTCCCCAGTTTTGGCTCGCTCGAATACGAGGATGACTAAGTTGTCGCCGCGTTGCACCAAGTCGCCGTCGTCTACGTGGAGCACCGCACCCCCGGAAACTCGGTAGGGACGGGCTACGCGCAATACTATTTTGGCTTCTTCTCCGTCATTGGAGGTTGGTATAACTTTCACGACTTGACCGGACTCTTCCAGAATTACTCCCGGCGCTACTTCTGTACCGGCTACGAGTAATTGACCGGGACTCACCTCGGGCGTACCCGCTACTGAAACTGTGACGGAATCGGCATCCCGCATGACTAACAATCGGCGGATGGGTTCGCCCTGCCCTTCGCGGATGCCCCGGACGATGCCGGCTTCTTTGCAGAGAATCTCGGTGCGGGCGACTACTGCGCTGGGGGCGATCGACTGTCCGTCTTCTACCAATAGTCTGGTGTGGGTGCTGCCTTGGGTCGGATCTGCCGATACGTCCCGCCGAATTACCAGCGATTCCAAAATCACTAACTGCAAGCGGAAAATCCGAGACGGCGCTGGGACTTCTTCGCCTTCGACGAGAGCTAGTTCTTGCGACGCCACCGCCGCTTCTGAGCCAACCCAAGCTGGGCCGGAACCGTCGGCTCCAAAAGCTAAGGCGTCCCCATCGTCGGGCAGGAGTTCGATATCTGCTGCCAGTTGCGGCGCGCCGGAACCAATTTCTAAGATGAGCTGAGTCCGCAGCAGTTCGAGTCCTTCGACTGATTTGACGCGCTCTCCGTCTTTGTAGGGGAGGCGTTGGACTGCTTTGAGGGCGATCGACTCGTTGAGGGCTGTTTGGGAAGGTATGGGTGGTTTGTCGGGTACGGGGTACTCGACTACGGGGCGCAGCAGCAATGCTGGGCCTTCGGGGGTTTCGATGTATTCGGCATAGCCCAATTCTTCGGCAATTAAGCCGGGGAAGATTTCTTGACCGGCACTGACTATTTGACCTTCGCCGTAAGTGAGCGGCGGGCGATCGACCGAGTGCAACGTTCCGGGCTTGATCACGATTTCCCGGAGGATGTCGTTTTTCTGGGTAACTTCTACGGCGCCGCTGGTTTGGCAGAAAATATCTTTGACGACTTCGGTGCCGGCTTCGACGTACTGGCCGTCTTCTACTAGGAGTAGGGAGATGTCTTTGTTGACTTCGTGGCATTCTTCGGGAATCCACAGCAGGGTGCCGCCTTTGACGACTTCGTAGCCGAGTTTGGCTTTGCCGCGCTTGTGGACTTCGACTCCGGCGTATTTGACGATGCCTCCGGTGGCGGTGCGGTAGCTGTCGTCGAGCAGTTCTGCGACGACTTCGCCGTTGATGACTTTGCTTCCTGGTGCTGTTTTGAGCGAAAACCTTTGGTTGGAGGCGGTTTCGATGATGTAGTGTTCGCGGCCGCCGGCGCTTTCGGCGCGGACGATGGCTTGGTCTAGAAGGACTTGAGCGGTGATGATTTCGATTTCTCGCTCGTCGGCGATGCGGACTACGCCGCCGTGTTCGGAGACGAGTTTGGTTTCGGCGATGACGCTGTTGGCTGCGATGCGATCGCCATTTTTGACTGCTGGTTCGGCACCCGGGAGCAAGTTGTAGACTTCACCCGAGAGAATCCAAATCAGTCCGCCTCTGCTGGCGGTGCGGGTGGTGTTTCCTTGACGGTCGGTTTTTTCCTCTGGTACTAGGTCGGCAAATTTGGCTTCGCCGGCCAAGTCGGAGGCTACGTCTGTTGTGACTTTTTCGGTGGTTTTGCGGGCGGCGCGTCCGACGATCGGCACTTCTGCCAATACTTGACCGGGGATGGCGCGCTGTCCGTCTTTGACCATCAGGGTCGAACCTTGGACGATCGCGAATTCTACTTTCAGCTTCTGATTTTTGGCGCCGGATTTGCCTTCTTCGTAGCCTTCGCCCTCGAATACGAGTTTGCCGTTGTTTTCGGCGACGAGGGCTTCTTCACCGTGTCTGGTACGGAAGGCGCGGGTGCGTAAGTTCTTAAACTTGGCGACGCCGGGAAATGGTGCGCGTTCTTGTTTGGCGACTTCTCCAGTAAATACGCCGCCTGTGTGGAAGGTACGCATGGTGAGCTGGGTTCCTGGTTCCCCGATCGACTGGGCGGCAATAATCCCGATCGCTTCTCCCATGTCCACCATTTTCAGGTGGGCGAGGCTCCAACCGTAGCAGCACTGGCAAACGGAACGGGTGGCTTCGCAAGTTAGGGGCGATCGTAAATAAACTTCTGGCACTCCAGACTTACCGATTTCTCCTGCCAATTCTTCTGTAATCGGCTGGTTGCGGGCGGCTCTTTCGTTCTCAAAAGTCACGATTTCTTTGGTTTTGGGATTGACCACATCTCGGGCCAACACCCGCCCCAGCAGCCGATCTTTCAGGGGGATGAGCACGGTCGCACCGTCGGTCATGGGGCGGACACGAATCCCGCGTTGGGTGCCACAGTCTACTTCGCGCACGATGACATCTTGGGATACATCGACTAACCGACGAGTCAGGTAGCCGGAGTCGGCGGTGCGGAGGGCGGTATCTACTAAGCCTTTGCGCGCTCCGTAGGACGAAATGATGTATTCGGTAACGGTGAGTCCTTCGCGGAAGTTGGTTTTAATTGGCAAGTCGATGATTTCCCCTTGGGGGTCTGCCATCAATCCGCGCATTCCGACGAGCTGCCGCACTTGGGAGATGTTCCCCCGGGCGCCGGAGAAGGCCATCATGTACACCGAGTTGAGCGGGTCTGTGGCTCGGAAGTTTTTGACTACTTCGTCTTTGAGGTCTTCTGAGGTGCTGTTCCAGGTGTCGATTACTTTTTGGAAGCGTTCGACTTCGGTGATTTCGCCTCTGGTGTATTTTTGTTCGGTGATTCGGATTTCTTCTTCGGCTGCTTCGAGCAGTTGTCGTTTGATTGGCGGTACTTGCAGGTCGTCTACGCTAATTGAAACTCCCGCTCTGGTCGCAAACCGAAAACCCAAGTCTTTGAGTTTGTCGGCCATTTGCGCCGTGCGGGCCGTTCCATAGTTCATGAATGACCAAGAGATTAATTTTTTGAGCTGACCTTTGTCAACAACTCGATTGCGAAAAACAATTTCCTTATTTTCCTTATTTTCTGTCATTTTTCTGCTGTTAGTAATTTAGTCATTGGTCAGAAGTGCGAGCTTAAGAGCTCGCGAACCTTGTCATTAGTCATTGGTCAGAAGTGCGAGCTTAAGAGCTCGCGAACCTTGTCATTAGTCATTGGTCATTGGTCATTGGTAATTAATAGAATTTCAGCAGCCTAACATCGATATTTAGGGTTTGCTTTGTCTACCTTGCCGCTAAGTCGCACCTCATTTTTTTCGCCTTTAGGACTTACCAATTACCAATTACCAGAAAGAATTGGTTGAAAGCCCCAAGTCTTTGAGGGAGAAATTAAAATCAGACTATTCATTACTCCAATCCTCTTCCTTCTAGGTAAAGGTCGCTCTCAAACTGTCAACTGTCAACTGTCAACTGTCAACTGTTGAACAATTACCCAATTCCTAATTGTTAATTACCGATTCGATCGTTTGGTGATAAATAATCCTGCCCGGAGTAGTCCGAATAAACTGATTGATCCTCTTACCCTCTGCATCTTCCCGAACGCGGCGGAACTTGTATTCTTTCGTCACAGTACCGTCAGTCGATCGCTCCACCTTCAGCGGTTCACCTTCGGGTTCTGTGTTTTCGATCGCGCCTTGAAACCTCACCCACACGTAGGAGTGCAAGTCCACGACTCCTTGTTCGTAAGCTACAACCGCATCATTAAGATTAGAGAAGTAATGACCTGCTCCTTTTTGACCGTTAGGATTGTCGGCTGTCAAGTAATAGCAACCGAGCACCATATCTTGAGAAGGAGTGACGATCGGTCTTCCAGTTGCCGGCGACATAATGTTATTAGAAGCCAACATCAGCAAGCGCGCTTCAGCCTGAGATTCCAGAGACAAAGGCACGTGTACCGCCATTTGGTCGCCGTCAAAGTCAGCGTTAAAAGCCGGACAGACTAGCGGGTGAAGCTGAATTGCTCTCCCGTCCACCAAAATCGGCTCAAAGGCTTGAATCCCCAAACGGTGCAGCGTAGGGGCCCGGTTCAGCATGACAGGGTGTCCTTCAATTACCTCTTGCAGCACGTCCCAAACGCTGGGATCGTTGCGTTGAATCAGTTTTTTGGCTGCTTTGATGTTGTTGACGAGTCCTTGGCGGATCAGGCGGTGGATGACGAAGGGCTGGAAAAGCTCGATCGCCATTTCCCTCGGTAAACCGCACTGATGAATCTTCAGTTTCGGCCCCACCACAATTACCGAACGTCCAGAGTAGTCAACCCGTTTACCCAGCAAGTTTTGCCGGAAACGACCTTGTTTCCCTTCAATAATGTCCGACAGCGACTTCAGCGGACGGTTGTTTGCGCCCACCACAGTCCGGCCACGGCGGCCGTTATCAATTAGCGCATCCACAGCCTCTTGTAACATCCGCTTTTCGTTGCGAATGATAATTTCCGGCGCCAGAATTTCTTGCAATCTGGCCAAGCGATTATTGCGGTTAATAACTCTCCGATAAAGGTCATTAAGGTCACTGGTTGCAAAACGTCCACCGTCTAGCTGTACCATCGGCCGCAAGTCTGGGGGAATCACCGGAATCACATTGAGTACCATCCAATCGGGATGAGAACCCGTAGCGATAAAGTTGTCAATTACCCGCAAACGTTTAATTAACTTCGCGCGTTTTTGACCTTTAGCATTAGCAATATCTTCCCGCAGCTTTTCCGCTTCGCTTTCTAGCGGAATATTTTGCAGCAAAACTTGCAAAGCTTCCGCACCAATGCCTACTTCTACGCCTGTCAGCGTGGAATCTTCGCTGTAAAGTTCATCTTCTATTTCCAGCCAAGCATCTTCGGTGAGCAATTGCTTGTATTGGAGCTTTTCAGCATTACCAGCATTCAGCACAACATAGGCATTGAAATAGACAATTTGTTCGACATCTCGCAGGGGCATATCTAACAGAATTGCCATGTAACTGGGGATGCCTTTGAGATACCAAACGTGAGCCACTGGAGCTGCTAATTTGATAAATCCCATGCGGTGGCGGCGGACACGAGATTCAGTGACTTCCACACCGCATCTCTCGCACACAATGCCTCTATGACGGACTCTTTTGTACTTGCCACAATGACATTCCCAATCTTTTGCAGGCCCAAAAATGCGCTCGCAAAACAATCCGTCCATTTCCGGTTTTAATGTACGGTAATTAATTGTTTCTGGTTTTATGATCTCACCGGTAAGCTGACCATTGGGTAAAGTTCTCTCTCCCCATTGTCGAATTCTTTCGGGTGAAGCTAACCCAATCTTTACGTAATCAAATCGTTGTTCTATCTTAGCCATTCTTGACTCCACTCGATGATTTACTTGAAATTGTTTGCTGTAATTTATCTGTTTTGATTGATTGTTTTGCAATTAAATCAATGTCAGACTCCTTTATATGTGACATTATTTTTAATGTCATAAATGACACTTGTCGATACTGCAAATTCCAGAGCTATTTTAGCAATGGATTCTCCAGCTTTAATTCGTTCTCGCACATCCTGTGCTTGAGCAAAAGTCAGTTTGCGATCGATATATCCACCCCTGCGAGGAATTGGAACCTCTTCGCCTTCTTCCTTCCAAGTCAGGTGATACTTAATAGTGTGTATAGTTGAGGGAGTTACGCCGTATGCTTCAGCTACATCCTTCATTCTCTCTCCTGCTGCTAGTTTTTGCCGGATTTCTCGCACTTTTTCCCAGTCTAATTTGGCGTTGCAAAGGGGATGACTTTTTCCTTGGGTGCGTCCTTTTTGGGAAGCATCTAATAAATTCTGAGTGCGAGTACCAGCCCAGAGGTGTTCTGGATTAATACAACTGGGAGTATCGCAAGTATGACAAGCATCCATATAGGTGGGAACTTCACATCCTAATTTCTCTGCTAAAACAGCACGAGTAACTGATTTTAACTTGCCATTTTTGAAGTACCTACCATAGCCTGAACCATCTTTTGCGCCTTGGAAAATTATGCAGCCGTTGTCTTGAATTTCTCCTAGAAAACGTGGGGAAACTGTGGTGAAGTTATCGGGAATATTTGTCTGAACGATCTTAGTAATAGTTTCATGTTGTACCCCATACTCTTTTGCTAGGTGGTTCTTGACTTTTCCAGATAAATATTTAGTCTGAATTTCCCGCAGTTGTGCGATCGACAATTTATCAAGTCCCGCAATACTTTTTCGTCTAGGAGTTTTGCGATAGCGCCCCATCATTTGTCCGGTATTCTCAGCAGCAGACCCAGCTAAGAGATGTTCCGGGTTGATGCAGCCGGGATTGTCGCAGGTGTGGCAAGCAAAATAACTGGAATCGAGGAATCCTGCTATTTTCGATTCGAGGACTAATCGGTGGACTAATACCGTTTTGCCATCGATCCACTTACGCCCGTAACCGTTACCAAACTTACTGCCTTGCCAATTAATACAGCCTGTCGCCAGGTCTAATTCTCCTTCAATTCCAGGGATAACTGTTACAATAGTCATGTCAGCGTCTCTCCTTTTTAGAGCGTTGATTCGCCTCAACAGTGGTACGAACACTGTTGAGGCATTTTCATTTGAGAGTATCGATTAAAGATTTTAGATTGAATGTTGCCAAAAAATCTAAAATCTTTAATCCCTAATCCTCGTCGAGTTCGTCGCGAGAAAGCGATTCGTAAGTAGGCCTGGAGGGCGATCGCCGCCCACCAGCATCCGCCATCAAATCGACTTCTACGTGCTCGCTGCCTTCGTCGTTCGTATTCACCTTGTGCACGGCAATGTCCAAGCACAAAGACTGCAACTCCCGCATCAGCACTTTGAACGATTCCGGCGTACCGGGGCGCGGGATGGCTTTGCCTTTGACGATCGCATTCAAGGCTTCATTTCTACCCTGCATATCGTCCGACTTGACAGTCAGCAACTCTTGCAAAGTATAAGCTGCGCCGAACGCTTCGAGAGCCCAAACTTCCATTTCTCCGAACCGCTGACCCCCCTGCTGCGCTTTGCCACCCAAAGGCTGCTGCGTTACCAGCGAGTAAGGCCCCGTGCTCCGGGCGTGGATTTTGTCATCTACCAAGTGGACGAGTTTGAGCATATAGGCGATGCCGACTGTGACGGGGCGATCGAACGGTTCGCCGGTGCGGCCGTCGTAAACTATAGTTTTGCCTGGATGTTTTTCGTTAAATACCCAAGGTTTGCCAGTTTTTTCGCGCGCCTCCTCTAACTTGCCGTGAACGGTTTCCCGCGACTTTTCAGCGCCGTGCATTTCGTCAAACGGCACCATCTTGAACCGCATCGACAAATTTTCGCCCGCCCAGCCCAGCAAGCACTCGAAAATCTGACCTACGTTCATCCGCGACGGTACGCCCAAGGGGTTGAGTACGATGTCAACCGGAGTCCCGTCTGGGAGATAAGGCATATCTTCCATCGGCAGAATCCGGGAGACGATACCTTTGTTACCGTGGCGGCCGGCCATTTTGTCGCCGACTTGAATCTTGCGTTTTTGGGCTACGTAGACGCGGACAACCATGTTGGCGCCGGGGGGCAGTTCGTCGCCCTGTTCGCGGGTAAACACGCGCACGTCCACCACGCGGCCTTTTTCGCCGTTAGGGACGCGGAGGGAGTTGTCGCGCACGTCTCGGGCTTTTTCGCCGAAGATTGCCCGCAGCAGTTTTTCTTCCGGCGGTTGGTCGGATTCGCCTTTGGGAGTCACCTTCCCTACCAAAATGTCGCTGGCTTCTACCCAAGCACCTTTGCGGATGATTCCCTGTTCGTCTAGCTGGCGCAGCGCGTCTTCGCCGACGTTGGGAATTTCGCGGGTGATTTCTTCGGGGCCGAGTTTGGTTTGGCGGGCTTCGATTTCGTATTTCTCGATGTGAATCGAGGTGTATACGTCTTCGTACACCAAACGCTCGCTAATGAGCATGGCATCTTCGTAGTTGTATCCCTCCCAGGGCATATATGCTACGAGGATGTTGTGGCCCAGGGCGAGTTCGGCGCCTTCGGTGGAGGAACCGTCGGCGAGCACTTGACCTGCTACGACGCGATCGCCCTCATAGATCAAAGGACGTTGGTTTAAACAGGTATCCTGGTTCGATCGCTGATATTTTTGCAATTCGTGTTCGATGCAGCCGGCATATTTTTGCTTCCACACCGAGGGCTGCTTGGTTTTGAGCTCGTCGTATTCGCGAATCATGAAATGTTCTTCGCTGGAATTCGACTCGGCATCTACCGCTAGGGGCTTGACAATAATCCGGGTGGCATCGATGTAAATTACCTCGCCGTTGACCTTAGAAACTACCACCATCCCGGAATCTCGGGCGGCTTGAGCTTCCAAGCCCGTACCCACAAGGGGACGTTCTGGTTTCAGTAGCGGCACAGCTTGCCGCTGCATATTCGATCCCATCAGAGCTCGGTTGGCGTCGTCGTGTTCCAAGAACGGAATCAGCGATGTCGCGACGGAGACGATTTGCACTGGCGAAATCGCCATGTAGTCCACCTGCATCGGGGTGGTGGTGGTGAATTCTTGGCGGTAGCGCACGGCTACGGTTTCGCCCAAGAGGTTGTTGTTTTCGTCGAGGCTGATGTCTCCGGGGGCGACGCGCAAGTCGTCTTCTTCATCGGCTGTCATGTAAACCGGGGCTTTGTCCCGCAATACTTGTCCTTTTTCAACTGGGTAAAAAGGAGTTTCGATGAAGCCGTAGGGGTTGACGCGGGCGTGGGTTGCCAAAGAGCCGATGAGTCCGGCGTTGGGGCCTTCTGGTGTTTCAATGGGGCAAATCCGGCCGTAGTGGGATGGGTGAATATCCCGCACGGCGAAACCGGCGCGTTCCCGAGTCAAGCCTCCTGGGCCGAGGGCGGAAAGCCGGCGTTTGTGGGTCAGTTCTGCTAGGGGATTGGTTTGATCCATGAACTGGGATAGCTGCGAGGAACCGAAGAATTCCTTGATTGCTGCTACCAATGGTTTGGGGTTGACTAGGGAAGCGGGGCTGAGGGAGTCGGCATCGGAAACTGTCATCCGTTCGCGGATAATCCGTTCTAGGCGGTTCAATCCGACGCGCACTTGGTTTTGCAGCAGTTCGCCGACGCTGCGGACGCGGCGGTTCCCTAAGTGGTCGATGTCATCCGTTGAACCGATGTCGAATTCCAGGTTGATCAGATAGTCGATCGCCGTCAAGATATCTTGGGATGTCAGTACCCGCATGGTATCGGGGACTGTCAACCGCAGTTTTTTGTTGAGTTTGTAGCGGCCGACTCGGCCCAAATCGTAGCGTTTGGGGTCAAAGAAACGCGAATTGAGGAGCTGTTCGCCGCCGGCTACGGTGGGGGGTTCGCCCGGACGGAGTTTGCGGTAGAGCTCCATCAAAGCTTCTTCTTCGCCGAACTGTCCTTCTTTCTCGATCGTTTTTTGGAAGTATTCCGGGTGGCGCAGGCTGTCGTAGATTTCGCCGTCTGTCAGGCCTAGGGCTTTGAGCAGAACTTGGGCCGACAGCTTGCGGGTTTTGTCGATTCTCACCCAGACTAGATCGTTTTTGTCTGTTTCAAATTTCAGCCACGCGCCGCGGTTGGGGATCAGACTGGCGTTGTAGGAACGGCGGCCGTTTTTGTCGGTTTCTGATTTGTAGTATACGCCTGGGGAACGGACGATTTGGTTGACGATGACTCGTTCCGCACCGTTGATGATGAAAGTGCCGCGTTCGGTCATCAAAGGCAAATCGCCGATGAAGACTTCTTGCTCTTTGATTTCGCCTGTTTCTTTGTTAATCAAGCGGGTGGGGACGTACATTTGCACCGAGTAGGTGCTGTCCCGGCGCTTAGCTTCGTCTACATCGTATTTTGGGCGCTTGAGTTTGAAGTCTTTGCCGATGAAGTGGAGTTCCAGCTTTCCCGTGTAGTCTGTAATCGGGGAGAAGCTGTCTAGTTCTTCAATCAGTCCGGCTTCTAGGAACCAGCGAAAACTTGCCCGCTGGATTTCGATCAAGTCGGGCAAGGTGAAGGCGAATTCTGTGTAATCTTTAGTCGTCATGGGTGTCCTTTTTCCGCAGTGGCTCTAGCTTTTTACATGGCGCCAAGGCTTGGCGTTTTTACCTTGTTGCGTTTTTTTGATGGATTGTGTGAGAGAATTTATATGATGTTTTCGATCGCCTACCAACTGCTGCAACGGTTGTTTTTATTGGTTGCTCGCATTATTTTTGTGCGGGTTCTGGCTGCGATCGAGATTCTTTTAGCTCCGATCTCTTGGTACTCCAGGGTAAATCCCTTACACATTTGACTCCTAAAATTGACTTTACAGCTATTGCCAAATTGCTGAGGTTCCAAGTTGCTTGTAATGTGTAAAATTGAGTGTAAGTTTGAGGTATTGCTTGACGTTTTTGTCTGTCCGGAAGATTAGCGCGCCCTCGCCCAAGCTAGCAGTTCGGCGACTGCGACGGCGCCCGCAAGCAAGCGATCGCCCGATCGGTCGGTTCTTTTTATTATTATAGGACGCAAATCCGATCGCACTACGGCAACTCCCAAAGAATCTGAGATTAAGGATGAATCCGGTTTTTGTATCAGGATATAGATGGGATTTTTCCTATCTTTTCCCCCGAACTCCACCTGTTTTCCTCGTTTCTCTATGCGCTAGTAGCTAAAGTGACAACCCGAATAGCTGACAGGCATTTTCGGTTGTCTGCTGGGACAAAGTCAAGAGAGAAACTCCTCTCAATTTAGCAACTTGCTCGGCTACGTAGTAGACGTAAGCTGGTTCGTTGCGTTTTCCCCGCTGGGGTACGGGCGCGAGAAAAGGACAATCTGTCTCGACTAGGATGCGATCGCTATTTACCATACAAGCTGATTCTTGTATTTGCAAGGCTTTTTTAAAGGTGACTGTGCCGCTAAAACTGATGTAGAAACCCAGGTCTAAAAACCACTGGGTTTCTTCGGGCGTGCCTCCCCAGCAGTGCATCACCCCGCGTACTGGGCCGCGTCTTTCCCAAAAGTTCCGCAGCATTTCAGCCATTGGGGCGGCGGCGTCGCGACAGTGAATAATGACTGGTTTGTCAAGTTCCTGGGCAATTTCAAGCTGTGCCTCAAACACTTTAAACTGGTGTTCGCGATCGTCAGCCTTAAAAAAGTCTAGTCCAGTTTCGCCGATCGCCACTACCCGAGAGTCAGAACTTGCTAATTCCCTAATCAGGCTTGCAGTTTCGTCTTTCCACTTGGCGGCATCTAGGGGATGAAGCCCCACCGCAAAAGAGACTTCTGCAAACTGATTGGCAATTGCTTGAATTCCAGCAAACTCTTCGGGTTCTACACAAGAATGAACCAATCGAACTACACCAGCTTCGCGCCAGCGTTCTCGAATGGCTTCTAACTCCGACTTGAAAGTCTGAAAGTTGATATGAACGTGAGTATCGATGAGCTGCATGGGGGAATGGGAGAGTGAGAGAGTAGACGAGGGGGAGAGTGGGAGAGGGGGGGAGTGGGAGAGGGGGAGAGGGGGAGAGTGGGAGAGGGGGGAGAGGGGGAGAGGGGGAAAATCTTCTCTCTTCCTTCTTCCTGCTACTTTTTCTTCTTCTTCCTTCTTACTTCCTGCTGCTTTTTTCCTTCTTCCTTCTTCCTTCTTCCTTCTTCCTTCTTCCTTCTTCTGTCTTAGGATGCTACTTGTGTTTCGTGTGGCTTGATGGTTCTTGCCAAGCGGGACTTTTTGCGAGCGCCGTTGTTGCGGTGCAGTACACCTTTTTTCACAGCTTTGTCAATTTTGCTGTAGGCCTCAGACATCCGCTGCTGGACTTCTTGCATTAATTCTGGTGTCGGAGATGCGGCGTATTTATCGACGGCTGCAAAATACTTTTTCATCAAAGTTTTTACCGCTGACTTGTACGACTTGTTGTACAAGCGGTTGCGCTCGGCGATTTTGACTCGTTTGACGGCGGACTTAATATTTGCCATAGTTCAGTTTGTGGAAGTAGGTATTGATTGATACATCATAGTCTCAAGATAGTCTCAAGACACGGAGATTTTGAGGGACAATCTTTTCGGGTGGGAGCCACAAAAAGCTTGATTTTTTTAAAGCTGAGTCAGCCATGAGCCGATCGATCGGATTCAAGCTGAGCCTGGGGCTATTTTTTCAAGGGCGATCGCGCAATAATTTTTAATTGACTCATTTAACTGCCTTTTTTTTTACCTCTGACGATACCCAAAGGTATGACAAGGGTGCGATCGAGGCGTCTTGCGGGGTTTCCACCGTCACGAGTTAAATTCACGGTTTATTGCGCGCAATTTTCAAGTATACAATAACTTGGCGTTTTTTTATAAAAAATTATCAGGTGTCGAAAAAACTAATATAGCATCGATTCGGCTCAAAATCCCATTCCCTGAAAAATCCAAGTTAAGCTATAACAAAGAGTACGGGTTATTTGGGCTTCGTCGAAGGAAGAGGGAAGAAGGAAGAAGGAAGAAGGAAGAAGGAAAAGGGCAGAAGGAAGAAGGAAAAGGGCAGAAGGAAAAGGGCAGAAGATTTTTCCCTCTCCCCCTCTCCCCCTCTCCCCCTCTCCCCCCTCTCCCCCCTCTCCCCTCTCCCCCTCTCCCCCTCTCCCTCCGCACCCGATTCTCTGGCGAGCAATTTCTAGAAAAGCTCTCAGTGTTGCAAAATCATCGACAGAGATTTATAACGCTGCACTGAAGCCTTAGAAACTCCCGCGAGTCTCGCGGTTTAAGCTTGTGGGCTGGTGGTGGCTGACTTGTCCAGGAGATAGCCACAAAAATCCCCAATTGTCAAGCAAATGTTAGTGAATTATTGACGGCATTCCTAATCTCCATGCTGCGAATTATTACTCAGTGGGTTGAGGCGCAAGCTGAACTGCGACGAATCTGCGATCGCACCCACGACGAACTTGTTATTCACAAAGAAGCCACCGTGCGCGAGGTGCTGCAAGCTGTAAGACGCAAAGGCGATCAGGCTGTGCTGCAATATACTGCTGAATTTGACCGCATCACCCTAAATGCGACAGATTTGCGCGTGAGTGGCGCCGAATTGGATGCTGCCTATCAGCAAATATCGAAAGAATTATTAAATGCGATCCGGTTGGCTTGCAAACAGGTAGAAGCGTTTCACCGACAGCGCGTCCCCAAGTCTTGGGTGCAGTTTGGTGATGACGAGGTTGTTTTGGGCAAGCGCTACACGCCGGTCGATCGCGCGGGAATTTACATCCCTGGCGGTCAGGCGTCCTATCCCAGCTCGGTGATCATGAATGCGGTGCCTGCAAAGGTCGCCAAGGTGCCGAGACTGGTGATGTGTACTCCCCCCGGGCAGGAGAAGAAAATGAATCCGGCGGTGCTGGTAGCGGCTCAGGAAGCGGGAGTTGATGAGATTTATCGGGTTGGCGGGGCGCAGGCGATCGCAGCTTTGGCCTACGGTACAGAAACTATTCCCAAGGTAGATTTAATTACCGGGCCGGGGAATATTTACGTCACGCTGGCGAAAAAACTGGTTTACGGAACAGTCGGGATCGATTCTCTGGCGGGGCCGTCGGAGGTGCTGATTATTGCTGATGCTTCGGCGAATCCCGTACACGTAGCTGCGGATATGTTGGCTCAAGCCGAGCACGATTCGATGGCGTCGGCGATTTTGCTGACGGCGGATTCGGTGCTTGCTAGAAAGGTGGTGGCTGAAGTTGACAGACAATTAGTAAATCACCCGCGCCGGACTTTGACTGAAAAGGCGATCGCCAATTACGGTTTAGTTGTAGTAGTTGAGTCTCTGAAGGCGGCGGCGGAACTGTCTAACGAGTTTGCTCCCGAACACTTGGAATTGCAAGTGGCAGATCCCTGGGCTTTGCTCGACCAAATTCGGCACGCTGGGGCGATTTTCCTGGGCTGTTCGACACCGGAAGCCGTGGGCGATTATTTGGCCGGCCCGAATCATACTTTGCCGACTTCTGGTGCTCCGCGCTATGCTTCGCCGCTGGGTGTGGAAACTTTTATGAAGCATTCGAGTTTGATTCAATATTCGCCGGCTGCACTGAAGAAGGTGGGTAGGGCGATTAATGTGTTGGCCGAAGCTGAGGGTTTGCCTTCTCACGCTGATTCGGTGCGCTTGCGGACTGAAAATGAGGGAGGGTGATTTTTAGATGGTAGATTTGAGGTTGGCGATCGAGATTTACGCACTTCGGGCTTAAGAAACCCGGTTTCTTTCAATAAGCTGTTGCACATTTAAATTGTATATTCGGGACGGGCTAGAAGCCCATCCCACAAGAGTTTTTAAGTGATTTTTGACATACAATTTAAATGTAGGACAGCTTATCTTGCGTAAATGACGCAATTATGTTAAGAAACCGGGTTTCTGTGTAGTAATGATGCTGTTGGTGGGAAGCGCTAAATTGTGGAAAGTAGGCGACTATCAATGAGAAGTTTAAAGTCTAATATCTGAGATTTAAAGGTGCATTATATTGGATACTCTTTTGGTGGCGATCGACAATTCTGAGTTTGCAGCACAGGTTTTGCAAGCTGTGGGGCAGTTTAAACTAGAACCTACGGCGAAGGTGATTTTAGTTCATGTTGTGAGTTCTGATACGCTGGATTTTGATGCGGTGGTCGATCGACCTCACGCTCAGGGAAATGAGATTGCTTATCGAGAAGTAGAGAAGTTGTTGCAATCTTATCAGGAAATGTTGCCTTGCCAGAGTGAGTTGGAGATTGTGGCGGGGGAACCGGCCGAGGAGATTTTGCGTTTGGCGAATATTTATAAAGTGGACTTAATTGCGATCGGCTGTCGGGGTTTGACTGGTTTGAAGCGGATTTTGGAGGGTTCGGTGAGTGCTGAGGTTGTGGCTGAGGCTCCTTGTTCGGTGTTGGTTGTGCGATCGAGGTAGGGGGAATTGAACCGCAGAGGTTGACAGTGCGATCATCGGCTGATTGATATTTTACTAAATTTCTTTCTGGATCAAGCCTTCCATAGAATAATTATGAGCGTGACTCTTAACATCCCTACAATCAATGATAATCTGAACGATTTTGACAATCTGTTTCAGCTTTTGGAGCAACTAAATGAGGATTGCTCAGAAGTAATTATTGACTTTTCTAAATGTTTTTTTCTCAGACAAAATGCCGTAGCTTTTCTGGGAGGATTGATTCGTCTCATTCAATCCCGCTCGATAAAATTAAACATTAATTGGGATAGTATTCATAAGAACATAAAAATGAATCTTGAACAAAACGGATTCATGTATACTTTTTGTGAGAATAAAGAACCTTGGCAGGGTAATTCTATCCCTTATCGAGAAGATAAAAAACAAGATAAAGATGG
Source organism: Microcoleus sp. PH2017_28_MFU_U_A (assembly GCF_020738035.1). NCBI lineage: Bacteria > Bacillati > Cyanobacteriota > Cyanophyceae > Oscillatoriales > Microcoleaceae > Microcoleus > Microcoleus sp. PH2017_28_MFU_U_A. The sequence goes on along the minus strand of NZ_JAEQCX010000032.1, from coordinate 13,550 downwards.
CTTGGTTGACTACCTAGCAGAAAAATGGCTAGGACGAGACTGGGTTGATATAATTGACATACTCACCGTGCTGAAGCAGCGGTGATTCTTGACGCTTCATCGACTGACGCTACGGTCGTAGTCTTACTCTGTCTCTGCGCCCATTTAGAGTCGTGGCAATGCCCTATCCCGACTATATGTATCGTTTCGTTTGAAAACATAACAATACTTTTTATTTTGCTTCCAGGTTGGGTTTTAACCATTGCCCTTCAGTCTTTCCCTATTACTGGATCAGTCTCGGTTTCAACTCGGAATGAGTATATATCGCTGCAATCTTAGGTGGGAATTTCAACCAATTAAATTCTAACATAAAGCCGTCCTAGAAGGACAGGGCTTGTATCCCAATTTTTTGGTCAAAAATTGCAAAACGTCATCGTAGGAACTGTTTGGGAGATATACGCTAACGCCTTTGAGCATGGGCAAACAGAAATCGGAGTCTTTAGCTGTGGACAGCACTACCCTAAAAAAAAGGAACTAAAACTCACTGTGATTGACTTCGGTGTTGGGATTCCCCAAAATGTGCGCCTATTCCGAAAACTCTCGGATTTACCAGCAGACGAAGCCCTAAAATGGGCATTTGAAGCAGGAACTACAACCAGGCGCGGTGATGTTGCTGGGGGTGTTGGACTTGACTCTCTGAAAAGATTTGTAAAGATGAATGGAGGAAAATTGGAGTTTTTCAGTCACAATGGGTATGTCCTGATTAACAAAGATGAGGAAACTTACCAAAATCGCCCAACCTTTTTCGGAGGGACACTGGTTAACATTACTCTCCAATGTGATGAAGCCATTTATGTGCTGGCTTCTGACACCGACGGCGACGCCCCACTTTTCTGAGGGAACTTCTGAAATATGAAATCTTACAAGATTGGCACTTTGATTGGGAAAACTTGCATGACACCCGATGACGGTATGAAGGTGTATGAGTTGACATACCCCGAACTACGGGCAGAGCACGCTGTAGAGCTTGACTTTGCTGGTGTAGAGATTTTTGCATCTCCGTTCTTCAATTTTGCCATTGGACAGCTACTTAGGGATATCTCCCCAGACACTTTAAACCGTCTGCTGACATTTTCTCATCTTAATACTGTAGGCAATCAAATACTCAAACAGGTGATTAAGAACTCAAAACGCTACTACGCAGCAGATGATGCAACCCGCAATGCAATCAATGAAATTGTCAGCCAACAGGTGGGAAATGTATAATGGCAATCCAATATACAGTCAAGGCTGAGGTAGTTAATATCCAGTTTGACACACCTCAAAAAGATGACATTTTTCTGGTAGATACTAATGTCTGGTACTGGCTGACTTACACTCCAGCCAGTACCTCTGCGAAAAGCTATCAAATAAATGATTATCCTGCTTATTTAACAAAAATTATTTCTGCTCAAGGATTGCTTTTATATTGTGGGCTTTCTTTGGCAGAGTTAGCACATAATATTGAACAGGCAGAACGAGCAATTTTTTCGGCTACATTAAACACAAAAGAATATCGCCATAACGAGCCAACAGAAAGAGCTAACGTAGTAGCTGAAGTTCTAGCTGCTTGGGGTCAGGTAACATCTATTGCTGTATCGACTGATGTGACTATTGATGAAACTACAACTAACGCATCTTTAACCAGATTTCAAACTCAACTTTTAGATGGCTACGATCTGCTAATTCTCGAAGCAATGGATAAAGCAGGGGTAGTTCAAGTAATTACTGATGATGGTGATTATGTGACTGTTCCTGGTATCAAAGTTTTTACTGCTAACCGCAATGTAATTACGGCAGCAAGAAATCAAGGTAAGCTGATTACTAGATAAGAAATAAGACCAAATGCTTCATAAGTAATCAACACGCGATCGCAGCAGATATACTGTCTCTATTAAGCTTGCCAATTCGTCAGCGGCAATTAAGGCTACATTTTCGCCGTCAGAGCGTGTGATGATGATGGATTTGATTCATCCCATTTGTGCTGAGTCGATCGGGCGATCGATTTCCCTAGCCGGCGTTGCTGACTTACAGTATGAAGGGCTAAATATGCAAATCCTAAAAACCATTGTCAACAAAGCTTCTGGATTTTTGCCTGGTTCTTTTTCATCCTCCGATTAAGCAACGCCCCCTAGCCCTACTTCCCCTTCCCCGCCAAAAACTCCCGCAGCCGCAACAAACTAGCAGTTTGTCCCAAATTCAGCGGTAGCAGCGACACCCCCTCCAACCGAGACTGCACCCAACCGTCGCCCCAATACCACTCGTGAAACCCGTCAATTCCCTGACTCAACAACAGTCGCAGACAATTTGACTCTGCAATCTCCACATAGTGCTGCACCGCTACCGGGCCAATCCAACTTGTGAATGTCAATTCGCGATCGAGCAATTCGGGCAAACCCTGAGAAAACTGCTGAGGCCACAGCCACTGCTGCAACTGCACCGGACGCACCAAACTGTCTCGAATCGCTGTTTCCGAAGCTTCAACCTCAATCCGCAGTTGGCTTTGTTGAAAATTACCTAGCATAGCAATTTGAAATTTTATATAGGAGCTTTACTTAACTTAAATGTAACGTAATTGCATGGAGTTCGATCGGGCGGGCTAGAAGCCCACCCCACAAGAAAATTCATTGTCAACTCGTTCTACTCGTTACCAGGCTGGAGCCTGGTAACGTAGATCCGGAGGCAGAGCCTCCATTTTACACACTGACGAGGCAGAGCCTCTAGATCTCGCTTCCCAGGCTCCAGCCTGGGAACCAGTTAATTTATCTCTTGTGGAACAAGCCGAAAAGCCTGTTCTTAAAAATACCGCTAAACATTCGATCGCACATTAGCGTCCATCCGCATTCATCTACCATAAAAAATTTAAGATTTTCCATAGAAACCAGCATCAAAAACCCCATTTTTGTATCCAATTGTTAAGCTCTGTTGCATTTCATTTAAATCTCCCATTCTCACCCCACAGCAGAGAAACTCCGTGATACCATCACATCTGACTGGTAAAGACTTATAGAAAAAATTGGGAGAAAAGCTTTGACACTACGGGTTGCAGTTGTTGGATCGGGGCCAGCGGGTTCTTGCGCCGCCGAAACATTGGTAAAAGCAGGCATCGAAACTTATTTATTTGAACGCAAATTAGACAACGCTAAACCCTGCGGTGGGGCAATTCCTCTGTGCATGGTTGAAGAATTTGACTTGCCACAAAGTATTATCGATCGCCAAGTCAGAAAAATGAAAATGATTTCCCCCTCCAATGTAGAGGTGGATATCAACATCGAAAACGAACACGAATACATCGGTATGTGCCGCCGCGAAGTCCTCGATGGCTTTTTGCGCGATCGGGCCGCTTCCTTAGGTGCCAAACTGATTAACGGTACTGTTCACACCTTAGAAATTCCAGGCAACAACACCGACCCCTACATTCTCCACTACGCCGACCACTCCAACGGCACCGCTGTGGGAACTCAGAAAACCCTGAAAGTCGATTTGGTAATTGGGGCTGACGGCGCTAACTCCCGCGTAGCTAAGGCGATTGATGCTGGTGACTACAATTATGCGATCGCCTTCCAAGAGCGCATCCGCCTCCCAGAAGATAAAATGGCTTACTACGAAGGTCTAGCCGAAATGTACGTCGGCGACGACGTTTCCACCGACTTCTACGCCTGGGTGTTCCCCAAATACGACCACGTAGCCGTCGGTACCGGCACGATGAAAGTCAATCAAGCTGATATCAAAAAGCTGCAAGCCGGAGTCCGCGCCCGCGCTGCCAAAAAACTCATGGGCGGTGAGATCATTAAAGTGGAAGCTCACCCCATCCCAGAACATCCGCGTCCCCGCCGGGTTGTCGGCCGAGTTGCTCTCGTAGGCGACGCTGCTGGTTATGTTACCAAGTCTTCGGGCGAAGGTATCTATTTTGCGGCTAAGTCTGGCCGGATGTGCGCTGAAACTATTGTGGAAATTTCCAATAAGGGCGCGCGGATTCCGACTGAACAAGAAATTAAGCTGTATCTGAAGCGCTGGGATAAGGCTTACGGTATTACCTACAAAGTGCTTGACATTTTGCAGCGCGTGTTCTACCGTTCCGATGCTACTCGCGAAGCTTTTGTGGAAATGTGTGCCGATCGCGATGTGCAGAAACTCACATTCGATAGCTACTTGTATAAGACTGTAGTACCGGCTAATCCCTTGATTCAGATGAAGATTACTGCGAAAACCATTGGTAGCTTGTTGCGCGGTAGTGCTTTGGCGCCTTAATCTCTGGCGAGTTATCACACTTTGTATAATAATCCGGAGATCCCCCCTAGCCCCCCTTAAGAAGGGGGGGACATGAGTATTCTGAAAGTTCCGCTGCGATGAGGGGACAGGAATATTCTCAAAGTCCCCCTTCTTAAGGGGGATTTAGGGGGATCGAGACTCGGGGATGAGCGAGATTTATCAAGGCTTTCAGGCTTCAGTTGACAGCAATGAGCAGTGCTGTATCCCTACAGATAAGCTGCTCAATCGGAAATCCCCTCCCAATTTTGAATTGGGAGGGGATTTTAAGCTTTTTTCCGATTTAGGGACAGTCCTTTTTTTGGGTTAGTTCAAGTTCAATTGCACTAAGGTGTCGGGGGCGAGGAAGTGGGAAATGTGGTAAGCTCGCTCTTCTGTTTTTAGCAGGATTTTTTCGTAGAGGTAGCGCGTAGCTCGATCGCCCAAACTTTCTGCTTGTCCTGCTTGACGGCGCAACAAACCGATTATAGCTTGTTCGGCAGTCAAATCGTGTTCCAGCATTTGGCGGCACGAATACACGCCGTCGGCTTCCGGAGCGAAACAGCACATCTCGGCTAACTTGCTAAAGCTAGCTACGGGTATGCCGCCCAATCCGTTCAACCGTTCGCCCAATTCGTGGACGCTATCTTGAGCTTCTCCGTAGCTTTCTTCAAAGAATTTGTGCAAGGAGTAAAATTCTGCTCCTTCCACGACAAAATGATGTTTTTGATATTGCAGGTATAGAGCCTGAAAACTCGCCAGCAGGGCGTTCATTCCTTCACAAATCGGTGCTGTGACTGAATGTTCTAACAAAATTGGGTTTTCAGCTATGTGACCAAACGGTCTCAATGCACTCTGAATCTGGGCCATTAGTGTTTTCCTCTCAATAGGCAGTGATTGTTGCCAATAGAGTTAGTCTAGCATCCTAAATTTAGCAGTCAAGCAGGGTCTGGCTTCATAGTGATAGAGTTTCGAGAGTAGGAAAATTTTTTTGTAAACCTATTGAGAATTATTAGCAGTTGCGTTATGCTGGAAAAAGATGCTCGTTCTGAGTGCTTCCTGAATGTGGGGCGAATCCTCCGAAGGCAGAAAGCAGCAGGCAAAAGGCTAAATTTTTCAGAAAGGGCTTTTGACAATCCTTGATTCTCTTCTGAAATCTGGCTTTTAACTTCTGCTCGCTATCAGTCCGGGTAAAAATTAATGCAAATTATTATTGTTGTCACAAGATGAATCCAGCCGATCGAGAGTTAGAAGTTTGTGAGATTGTGCAAGTTAGTTGGCTAGACAGGTGGCAAGTTTACAAACGCTTGCAAGAACTCGAAATCCCCTGCTGGTGTGCGGTTGACCAACCTTTGCGGGCAAAAGTCAACACTGTCAGACAAGCTGCTCAGCTAATGAGCGTGTTGAGGCAAGTTAGTGCCCCTCGGCGCGAACTGGTTCAGTTGCTGGAGTGCTGCTGGCAAATCGGATAAAGCCCGAAGGAAGAAGGAAGAAGGAAGAAGGAAGAAGGAAGAAGGAAGAAGGAAGACGGAAGACGGAAGAAGGAAGACGGAAGAAGTAAAAATAATGATGCGATTCAACGCATAAATACCTTCACTGGCGACGTTTTCTTGTCAAGTTTGATAATTTTCACCGAACAGTCAACCCAGGAGTTATGACAATGTATAAGTCTGGCAAGCAAGTTTCTGAATTCAGCCTAGAGGGAGAAATCCTCAGCCTGATTATTGAAGATGGTTATAAACTTAAATATTTGCGTATTAGCAGCGATCGCAAAGTAGAATACCTTGTTAAACTTTCCAAGGAATTGCGGTCATTTTTAGCGCCTGTTTTGACTCCTGGGTTGAGAGTTCAAGTTGCAGGTGAGAAAGAACTCAATTTGAAAAACGGTAAAATAAAACTGAAAGCTCACAGCCTCACTCTGGCTCGGGGCCACAACGATCGATCGCTCGAACACCTCGACTCTACCAGCGTACCTGCTGGGGTACTGACATCAGTTGGCGCGATCGGCAAAACCGAAGTCACCACTCCCACAGCAGCTCAAACTGTCAAAGCTGCGGCAAAAACTCAAACCAAAATATTAGTGTGTCAAAAATCTGACTGCCAGAAGCGGGGCGGCGCAGCAGTCTGTAAAGCTTTAGAAAATGCTTTGAATGCGCGGGGTTTAGAAGAGCAAGTGACTGTTCAGGGAACCGGATGTCTCAAACAGTGCAAAGCAGGGCCAAATATAGTGGTGATGCCGGACAAAACTCGCTACAGTCGCATCAAACCGGCAGAAGTTCCAGCAATTGTTGACAAACATTTTGCAGTTGTTAAAGTTTAGCCGATCGCAGGAAATCTCGGAATGCCCGAATGTCGGAGTCCCCAATCGGAGAATTTTGCTTGTGACCAATGCCCTGCTTGCCCTGCTTGCCCTGCTTGCCCAATAACCAATAACCAATAACCAATAACCAATAACCAATAACTAGGGGCTTTCTTTTAGATAATCTATAAGGATAGACTGTATCTGAGACCCTGTGACTATTGGGATAAAAAGCCATGTCAGAAGCTGATCTTCGAGCCAGTCAGCACCAACCCCACCCTGCTGTTCGATCCGAGAACGAAGGATTGCAGTCAAATTTTGCTGCTGCTGGGGGTTTTGAGCCGATCGCCCCCCGTCCGACAGATACTCCCGCAACGGTGCCCCAACAGCCAGAAGAAGACTGGCAAACACTAGATTTTCCCAACGCGATCAGCGTAGATGCAATTCCCACAACACCCTCCCCGAACAATTTGCCATCTCAGACACAGCCGCCAGAGGTGGGATCGCCCGTGATTTCAGACAATCTCAAAAATCTGCTTGGGAATGCCGAACAGGCTAAGAACAAAGGATCGACACCAGTTACCCTCATGCAAGCGCTGCACGAATGCAACCGCGACCTTTTGCAGCGAATCGCTCAGCTAGAAACAGCCCTCGAAGAGTCCCACAACAAATTGGAGAATCGCGAAACGTTACTAGAACAGCGGACTGCTGAACTAGAAAGCATTCAAGAACAATTGACGCGACTGTTTGGGAAAGTGGAAGTTTCCCATCAAACTCTGCAAGGTCAAGAAATTTTAGTGGAAAGTTTAAGCAGTCAGTTGACAACCAGCCAAACCAGGTTAGCGATTGTGGAGCGAGAATGTGCGTCTACTGTGCAGCGCTACAACGAACAGTTTCACCAGCTAGTAGCTACCGAAAATGTTTGCAGGGAATTGCGATCGCGCTTGCACCGCCAGCAGCGCCACACTCTGCAATTTAAAGCTGCTTTGGAAAAAAGTCTGGAAAGGCCACAGAAATCTCCAATTATTGAGCCACCTGACGAGGCGGAAGATAGCGCCCACAAGCAATTAGAATCCTTGCTAGCGGCAGTCAGAAGCTCTCAGAGTCCCCTGCCACCAGCCTTCAACGCTGCCCCTGTCCAAGCTTGGTCAGATCCCGAAGAGCATCTAGAGGCAGCGCTTGCTGAATATGCGATCGACCCTGAATCGATCGCAAATATGGAACTTAACAAATTAGCCCAAGCATCCGGCATTCAATTGCAGGAGACGGAAACCTACCAGCCGTTTGAGCCAGCAACTGACTCGCCCCTTGGGGTTGCGGAACCTCAACTGCCGGCGGCTGAGCCTGAACCTGAACCAGAAACTGCTGCGCCCACCTTAGGCAGCCAAGAATTGGCTAAGGCGGTTCAAATTTTGAATTCAGTGGAAACCTTTGGCCTTCAGGAAGTGCGATCGAGTGCGGTCAAACCTACAGCAGCCGGACAACCCGAGTGGCTGACCTTGATTTCCAATCCGTTGCGGGCTTCTAAAAAACGTCGATCGCTGGCTGAAATTGAATTGCCGAGTTTTCGATAGCAAACGCAAGTTGACAGTTGACAGTTGACAGTTGACAGTTGACAGTTGATAGTTGACAAAAGAAGGAAGAGGATTGGAGTAATCAATCGTCTTCTTTTAATTTCTCCCGATCAGGGTTCCGGCTTTAAACCAATTCTTTATGGTAATTGGTAATTGGTAATTGGTAATTGCTCAAATTTACCAATTACCAAAAAGACAGATCGTCGTTTGGGTTTTGACCGGAAAAATATTATTCCGAGTGCAGTGCGAGCGTCTCGCTCGCGTGTTCAACGTCAGCGAGATCCTCGCGTGTTCAACGTCAGCGAAACGCTCGCACTCAGCTATCAACTGAAAACTCTTTTTTCCCCTTTCCCATGCCGTAGGTGAGAGCATAGCTGGTAGCCAACAGCCACAGCCAAACACCCGGATATCTGGGTTCCAACCAAGGCTGTACCTTGCGGGCGAAACTGGGTAGCCATCCGAACAGCCAACTAGCTAAAGCCAACAGAGTAAAAGTCAAGTAACTCCCCAACCAGCGCCAAACATCCCCCAAGGTGACAAAATCTAAAATCCACAGCAGCAGAGAAGGATTTTTTCCGGCTGCTTCAATCGCCAATCGATTGAAAGTTAGCCAATCGACTCTATCTTTGATAAAAGTTTCGGCTACGGTGAGTTCTTGTCCTGCCAAAATGCCGAAGAAGGTATTGAGAATTGAATTAATTCTCTGGGGCGGCAAACTGCGGCCGGTGGGAACCATCATCCCTTTAGAAAACAGCCAAGTTACTGACACGTTGCTCTGGTAGGCGCGAATTTGGTTTAAGTGCTTGGCACTTAATAAATCGTGTTTTAATGCTGTATCCAAAAGGTCAGTTAAGCGGAAAAGATTGCGGACGAGGGAGCCAAAACCGGTGAATACTAAGGGAGATTGCAGGGATGCTGCATCGCCGATCGCAATTAGGCGATCGACTGCTACCGCGCGATCGCTGCTGTTGCTGCTAAAATGCCCCGGAATATAACCAAAAGTCGGCTTTTTCCACACCAATTTGTCGATATCGCAGCGACGGTACTCCGGCAGAATAGCGAAAAAGTCCTCGTACAGTTCTAGCAAAGAACCGGGATTTTCGGGATGTACTTGGTGGTAGTGAAAAAGATAAACTGTCAGTTCTCCACCAGCAGCGGGAAACAGTTCCCAAATGAGCTGGCGCCCCCGGGAAATGTCGCCGTGACTGTAGAGAACATCCCCGTAGTCAGAATCCCAAACTCCAGGCTCAAATCCTCCGTCAATGGCAGCTCCGACGGTGGGGCAAACGCTGTCAAACGCCCGTCCTCCGTTCAATTGCCAAGCGATGGGAGAAGCTGAACCCATGGCATCCACGAGCAGTCTGGCGGAGGTTGTGCGATCGGCTTTTGTCGGCAAGTGGCTGGCTTGAACCACTACTTTTTTTGCTTCAACATCGGCTCTAACAAATTCAGTTTCGTCCCAAATTTCCCCACCAGCTTCTGTTAGCTTAACTCCCGCCAAATACAGCAATTTCTCGCCATCTAAAGCTATATTCAGCACCTTCGGCGTGTGCAGGATTGGGGCTTGAGCAACGGTTGGATTGTTAGCATCAAAAAACTTGTTATAGCCATCTTTATATTCTCGCGCAATCAAAGTTTCGATTTCCGCAGCCGTAAACAAACCCAAATCAATTAAGCTTTGAATTTCATCCCGCGAAATATTCCACTCGCGATTCATCCGCCCGAAAGGCATTCTTTCCAGCAGCAGCACTCGGTAGCCCAATCTCGCCATGACTGCGGCGTGAATTACCCCCAACGCCCCGCCAATATAAATCAAGTCGTAAACAGTATCCCCAACATCCGACACCGAAACTGTGCCTTCTTTCTTCTCCCCTCTTCCTTCTTCCTTAAAACTATCCCCAACATCCGACACCGAAACTGTGCCTTCTTCCCTCTTCCCTCGGACTTCTTCCGACTTCCCTCGGACTTCTTCCTTCTTCAAAAACACTACTTGCTTTGGCGCTTGAGGATTGCGAGTACCTTCACGCCAGCGCTGCTCCCACCAGTAGACGCGCTGGAGGTCGTATTCGCCTTTGGGCATTTTTTTGAAGTATTTGACGGTAAGGGGGTAATAGGGGGCAAGAGCTTCAAAAATTGACTGTTTGGAGAGGTCTATAACGGGGGGTTCTGGGTATAGTTCGGGAAACTTGTTTCTTACAGCCAGATTCAGAGTTTCCAGGAACTTTCTTTCTCCAGCGGGTGCGTCTTCGATACGAAAGACTTTTAAATAAGTTGTGCGCTGGACTGACCAGACAAAGGTCGAAAGTTCTGTCGATCGCGAATTGCGCTTTTCGGAATTGCTATGGGCGAATGTCGGTTTTAGATTAGCATTTTGAGCTCCAGATTTGACCAATTTGGCTGCTGTGACGTTGGAAAGCAGGCGAAAACCGTCAGGAGTAATAATTTTTTCTCCGATTCCGGGATCGAATTCCTGTTGCAACCAAGTGCAGACGGCTGCTGTATCGGGTGTCGGGACTTCTAAATAAAGAATTTCTTGCATTTTAATGTCTCAATTCTCAATAAATTCATAAAGATGGGGGAGTTGACAAGGGAGCAAAGTAGGCTATACTCCCAAATACTTATTTAGTTTTAAATAAGTTTACATTGTTCTCAGATTTTTAGCTAATTGGCTGGAAACCCCGCAGTGGCTGAATATCTACTTTCTTCGGTATGCAATTTCATGAATTATCCCATTCCTACGAATCCTCAAGAAATGATTGCTTTGCGACAGCAGCCGCTGAATGAAGAATTGGTGGCATCTGCGATCGTGGGTGTGGTTCAGATTGCCCGATCGCGATCGCAGTCTTTGGATGAGTTAAAGGCTGAGGTACTGGCGGACGACAATCTGCTCGATTTGACTCAAAGGCGCTGGCTGAGTGAGATTGTGGCTCAAGCTTGGGAAAATTTGCCCTAAATTGTCAAAATCAGAAGCATTCGCCAGTGCGATCGAGCCGGGGACAATAAGCTGATGACAGCTACATTGTCCGGTAGAATTGGCGATCGTGCAAAAATTATAGACTTATGGCATAAATCTTTGATTGGGGAAACCGCAGATAAACGCAGATAAACGCAGATGACTTTCAAGATAGTTTGAGTTTCACAGGTTAGCTGCGTTTATTAAGTATTTTAATATGCCAATAATTTGACTGATATTATCAATAAAATAATCATTTAAATCCACTTCCATAATTTGATTGCTAAGTCGTAAAAATTTCCAGTTTGTTCCGGTTGTGACCACTCCATATATTTCGGAAATATTATTGTTTCGTCTTTCATTAAAAATTTGAGCTGCAATCATTTCTGCCATACATTGTGGCAATCCAGCTTGGATATCATCATTTTTAGCTTCTACTAAGGCGACAACCGGGGCTTTAATTAAAAGTTGTTCTGGAGAACGACTAATTAGAAAATCACAAAAACCAGTCAATCCTTTTTCTAAATCTACATTAAACTCTTTTCCTGAAAACAAGCTAATTTGATACTTAAACTGCTTTCTCAGTTCTACTAAAATAGGTGTAACAATTAATTCTGAGCGAGCTTTTTCGGTATTAATTGCTAAAGCTAAAGAGATATTTTCTTGCAGGGTTTGACTGAGAAGGTCGCTATACTCGGATTTGGGTAAATTGGCAAAAATACCAACTTTGTCAGCAATGGTGATGCCAAAGTTGGTTTCAATCATTTCTAGGTTGATGAATTGACTGTATGACATTCTTTTAAAAGTGCGATCGGGAACTAAATCTAAATAAAAGTCGGCGGTTGAAACCGCATCTACACAAACGATGTCCGCCTCCGCGGACTAAGAAATAAAGGGATATTAAAGTTTATAAGGCTTAGCCGCTAACGCAATTCAACTTCTCGCTTAACTTCTGCTAAAACCCGATCGCCCCGCGTCAACCGATATTCAGCGCGCCACACTCCGGGAGTCAGGGGAGAATTTGTGCTGTTTCTTTTGCCGACATAACGCAACCAAGTGCGGCTGGGGGCTGGAATTTCCTTGCTGTCGTTGACGATAGTTTTGCCATCGGGTGCAAATATTTTGTATTGTTCGCGATCGCCCTTGAGGACTCCGTAACTCTGCACCCAAAACAATAAAACCGGACTGTTGACAGGTAGTTGAGTTTCCGAAAATTGTCCCGCCCAGACAGTATTCTCATCCGGCGGCTTGGGGGCAAAACCGGCGCGAATTAAACCGGTAGAAACATAGTCGATCGGCTTGTCCCAAATTGGATTGCGGGCAATGTTGCAGCCTAACTTCGCGTCTGGCCCCACAAACGGATCTACGGGCTTGCCTTGATAGCGAAAAGTGATGTGTACGTGGGGGAAAGAGGCTAAGCCAGAGTTGCCCACCATGCCCAAAACAGTGCCTTTTTGTACCTGCATTCCCGGTTTGACAACAAGGCTGTTTTGGCGGAGGTGGCAATATTGGGCTTCCCAGCCGTTGCCGTGATCGATTACCATACCGTTGCCGCATTCTGTACCTGCGACGTTGGTTTTGTCTGTCTGGTTTTGCAAACGCCGATCGACTACACCATCTCGCACTCGCAAAACTTTCCCCGCAGCGGAGGCGACAACGGGGACTCCTTTAGCCATTGCTTTGGCGTCGGGAATGGCAAAATCTATGCCGTCGTGCCCGTCGTAGGTTTGTCGCCCGCAGCCGAATTCAACGGCGCCAGGGCTTGGATCGCGATCGAAATAGTGCATGACAAAACAGTCTTTTCCTAGGGTACAGGCGATCGGCTGACCGAATTTCGGGCTGTTGGGCTGTTGGGCGACTGCTGAAGAGACGAGGCGTTGGGCGATCGAGTTGGCTTGGGCGATCGGCGCATTAACTCCCGTGTTATTACCACAGCTAGAAATAGTTGTCAACCCCACGGTCAACAAAATTGTAGAAATCTGTTTTTTTGATAGTAAAATCATTCGCCGGTGGGATGTAAAGCTGAGGTGGGTAGTGAAAAATCTATTAATCATTCAAAATATACTTGCTCAGGAATCTCGACGATCGATCGGGTGTTTTTGTTTCCTAGATTTGTGGCAATACGAATTATGAACAATATTGCTTAGAGGATTTCATCTGTAGGGAAACGGCAGGGCTATTTCCGGCGGGGAGTTATGCAAATAACCGATAATTTCTATGGAATTAATAATTGTAATTGCTACGGTGCGTCAATCGATTTTAGATTTTAGATTTTAGATTAATTCCACGGATAAATCCGGGGGAAGAGAGGATTTTTGATTTTCGATTTGGGATTGATTCCACGGATAAATCCGGGGGCTTATATAGGGCTTGCTGAATAATTGATTGCCAACCAAGAGCAGGAGCGATCAATATATTCAAGCTTGGTTAAAGATAAGTTTTTTCTGTATCGAGTCGC
>NZ_JAEQCX010000127.1:0-27583 GCF_020738035.1 Microcoleus sp. PH2017_28_MFU_U_A | reverse complement strand
ATTTCAGGTTGATGTAGGTTGTCGGTGGTGACAGGGCGGGTTTATCCAGATTGTTGATAATTGTTATATATTGTTGGTGAACCCGCCCCTACAAAATATCGTACAATCATGCTAAAATAATCATCGGTGTTATTGATAACTCCCCACAATGGACGAAACCCGCGCCGAAGCCTACCAACAACTAATTCAGACTCTCCTGACTTGCCCTAACGGAGACGAATCACAGATATTACAAGATAACTTAGAATTATTGGATCGCGGATTTCTCCAAGCTTGCGAGTCAGTAGCAGAAAACTTGACACAACAAGGACAGGAAAATCCAGCTAGTTTCCTGCGAAATCTGGCCAGTCAGGTAGGGCAATTCTTGGATGGGAAGGATGAGGGAGATAGCGATGACTCAGAAGGTGAAAATTCCCAAGAATATGTAAAGTTTATCTTAGAATTATTGCAAGCAGCAGCAGCTAGCGGTAGCGATATTAAAGTAATTCACTCCATCCTCGGTCAACGACAACATCTTCTCAATGCCCGTTTTGGCAAGACTTTACAGGAAGTGGTCAAGAAGTTCATTGTCATCGGCAAAAATACAGAAGAAATTAGCTTAATTGTCGGAATTTTTGAAAATTTAAGTGTTCGTATTTTTCAATTTCCCCGTGCAAACAGAACGAACAATATTGAAATCGCCATTACTGGTTATCAAATAGTTTTAAAGAATCGGGAACCGGGGAGCAAAGATTGGGCAAGGACTCAAGTCAACCTAGCCAATGGCTACTTATACAGAATTAACGGTTCGCGCGCGGATAATCTGGAACAGGCGATCTGCTTTTTTAACACAGCTTTAACAGTTTTCACTCTTCAGGATTTCGCTGAAGAATGGGCAATGACTCAAGTCAACCTAGCCACTGCCTACAAAAACAGAATCAACGGTGATCGGGCGAAAAATCTGGAACAGGCGATCGACTTTTTTAACGCAGCTTTAACAGTTTATACCCTTAAGGATTTCGGTGAACAATGGGCAATGACTCAAAATAATCTAGCGAATGCCTACAGTGATAGAATCAACGGTGATCGGGCCCAAAATCTGGAACTAGCGATCAACTTTTATAACGAGGCTTTAAAAGTTCGCACCCTAAAGGATTTCGCTAAAGATTGGGCAATGACTCAAAATAACCTAGCCAATGCCTACGGTGACAGACTTAACGGCGATCAGGCAGAAAATTTGGAATGGGCGATCAGCTTTTATAACGCTGCTTTAACAGTTCGTACTCTTAAGGATTTCCCTGAAGAATGGGCAGAGACTCAAAATAACTTAGCTGGTACTTATATTCAAAGAATCAAAGGCGATAAGGCCCAAAATCTGGAACAGGCGATCAGCTTTTTTGACGCTGCTTTAACAGTTTATACCCTTGAGGATTTCCGTGAAAAATGGGCAATGACTCAAAATAACCTAGCTACTGCCTACTTAGACAGAATCAAGGGTTCGCGGGCGGATAATGTGGAACGGGCGATCGCATCTTACACTGCTGCATTAACCATCCGCACCCGCGATGCCTTTCCCGAAGATTGGGCGATGACGCAAAATAATCTGGCAATAGCCTACAGAAACAGAATCAGGGGAGAGAAAGCTGAGAATATCGAACTGGCGATCGCATCATGCACTGCTGCATTAACCATCTACACCCGCAATGCCTTTCCCGAAAAATGGGCAATGACGCAAAATAATCTGGCAATAGCCTACAGTGACAGAATCAGGGGAGAGAAAGCTGAGAATATCGAACAGGCGACAAAGTGTTATGGAAATGCTTTAACTATCAGAACTCGTGAGGCTTTCCCGCAAGGTTATACAGAAACTTTATCTAATTTAGGTACTCTTTACCGAAGCAACCAGCAATGGCAACTCGCTTACGATACTTATGCCCTAGCAATTGAAACAGTAGAATTATTACGGGGTGAGATTCAATCTGGGGATGAAAGCAAACAGAAATCAGCCGAAAAATGGAATAGACTCTATCTGGGTATGGTAGAAGTTTGCATCCAACTGAAACGCTACACCGAAGCTGTGGAATATGCCGATCGTTCTAAGGGGCAAAACTTAATCGAGTTGCTATCGCGGAGAATTGCTGAGGAAAATGAACGGTTAAAACAAGCTGAAGAAAAAAACTATGACATCATCAACCAACTACGCCAAGATTTGGCTGCAAAATATCCTTATACACCTCTCAATTTTGGTGAAATTCAGCAGTTAGCCGATAAAAAAACAGCAATTGTCGAATGGTATATTTTGAGTAATAGTTTTTGTGCTTTCATCATCACTAAGCATAACCCACAACCACAAGTTTTACGATTTTCTGAGTCTGATGTAGATAAATTAATTGATTGGACTAGGGAATATTTAGGAGATTATTATCCAGCAGATATCGATCGACATTTACCTGAAAAAGAACAAATTGAACAATTCAAGCAACTCCGCGATGAAAAATGGGAGATACCTTTAAGTGATAAGCTCAAAAAACTAGCCCAAATTCTGCATATTGATCAAATAGTTAATGCCATTCCCAAAACCTGCGACAAACTAATCCTGATTCCCCATCGTCACCTCCACCTGTTCCCTCTCCACGCCCTCCCACTCACCAACAACACCGCCAAATGTTTGATAGATGCCTTTCCCGGTGGAGTTTCCTACGCCCCCAGTTGTCAACTATTACACCAAGTCCAAAAATACAAACGTAGTAAATTCGATAAATTATTCGCCATCCAAAACCCCACAGATAACTTGTTAGCTGCCGACATAGAAGTAGAAACCATCAAAAATATCTTCCTCAACTCAGAAATTTTAGCTAAAGGAAATGCCAAAAAAGGCGAACTATCAGAGTCAAAACTAGAAATAGCCGAAAGAGTCGCCGACAGCCACCATCTGTTCTTTTCCTGTCACGGTTCCTTCAACCCCAACGATCCGCTACAATCTGGTTTAGAACTAGCAGACGGCACTCTCACCCTAGAAGAAATCATCCGCTATTTCAACCTCAGCGAATGCAGCCTAGTCACCCTTTCCGCCTGCGAAACCGGACAAGTTCAACCCGACGACACCGACGAATACATCAGCTTCACCAGCGGTTTCCTATTGGCAGGTAGTCCCAGTTTATACGTCACCCTGTGGTCAGTAAACGCCTTTTCCACAGCAATTTTAATGATCAAAACCTACGAAAACCTCTCCCAGCAACCCGGTAAATTCGCCCTGTCATTAAACCAAGCCCAAATCTGGATGCGAGACACCGACATCCAAGGCTTCCTCGACTGGATAGAGCAATGTCACCTCCTAAACAAAGAATGTCGAGGAATATTACAACGTAATATGGACATAGAATTGGAAAATCTGGGAACCAATGATAAAATATATCAAAATCCCTATCACTGGGCCGGGTTCTGTGCGGCTGGCAAAGGAGAGCAAAAATATGAGTAATAGCATCACAAAATTAGAAATCTTCCAGAAACTAATTGAATTAGATTTATTTGTCAATCTGAAAGATGCCCTAGTTTCTCTTAAAGAGCAATGGACAGGTAACGATGAAGATAATATCAAACTCATTGAAAAATGGATAGAGGAACTACCACGAAATGATAAAAACAAGATACGAGGAAAATATGAATATTATCAATTAAATATAGAGAAGTTAGGCAGAAAAGGGAAATCATCGACTAAGCCGGGAGAACAAAGTGAAATTACGAAAGAAAGCATAGAGAATGCTATTATAGCTAAAGAAAAACCTCCTGAACCAAAGCCAGATACACCGTCTTCTCCATGAAAAATTTTAGTATCAGTGTTTGTTTTTTCCATCTCAATCAGACTTTAGGTGAATCTCTCGATCGAGTTTCACCTCAAGCTGATTTGATTTGGGAAAATCTGATTAAAATCAGTGAAAAACTACCTTTCACTGAACTAAAAGATTTGAAAGCAAAGTTAGTTTGTTATGAATTAGATGAACAATCACAGATTTTCAAACATCAGACAAAAGCTTTAAATTTAATCAACGAATGGCTAACAGAAGAGCAAAAACAGATCGACTTTGCTACTATCAGCCACAATGGATTAGCGATTAGCGGGAACTTACAACCGTTTTTATTGAATGATACCTATGCTTTCGATCTAAGTTTATTTCTCGAAAATCCTGACCAAGATATCACACTAGAAGAACTTCATTTATTTGAACCTAGCAGCCTCTTTTTAGACTATTCAGAAAACACTCTCGGTGAAACCATCTGGCTTTATGGAGAAACAGAAGTAGGTGATGCAGAATGTCAAGGCATCGCTAATGAATTAGTTGCAAGTTTACTGAAAAATACTAAATTTACAGCTAGATTAGTCAATGAAGACAAATTACTCAAAGTTCCCTTATTTGAATATGAAATTAGCCAAGGAAATCAACTTAATAAACTCTATCGGATTCTAGTTTGGATCGATAATCAAGCAATATCTCCAGATATTCCCGCAGTTTATGATGCTTTATTTGGGTCACTCTGGACTCGCCACAAAATTGAATATGTCTACCAAGAAGGGCGAGAAAGTTATATTAGAGCCAGAGAAGCTTATAGTAACATAGAAGCAAAGATTAAAGAATTTAAGCAAAATAAGCCATTAGAGGAACTGCAAAAACTGCTTGAATCAATCCCAGAAATATCTCTGCAATATCAACGGCAACTCCGAAATTTGCAAGCAGACTATACCGCAATTAAAGTCAATAAAATTAACCATCGAAACTACTTAGACAAAATAGCGCAACCGGGCGATATTTCCAGTTGGCTAAAGTTTGAAGAAATTACCTGTAAGCGCTACCTAGATCAGATAGAAACCCATATTAGCTATATCCAACCGGGTAAAGACTTAATTAGCGAATTTATCAGTACATTGCGGGGTTTGGTGGAAATTGAACAAGCTAAGTCCGATCGCCAATTACAACAAACTTTACAGGATAAGGAGATAAATGAGAAGAATCGCGATCGAGAATTAGAAAATACGATTCAAGCAGTCGGTACCGGTATCGGTGTCGGAGTCGGCTTTGCGGGAATCCTAGCCGCCGGCTACCCCTTAATCGAAAAACCTTGGGATTTTCCCTCTCCTCAACATCCTGTGTTACCGCCTCATCCCTTCGTTATTGCGGTTGTAGTTAGTTGTTTATGCGGTGGTGGCTTGGGATGGTTGGCTTGGTTTTTCACTAAACGCCACCTCCAGAGTAAATCATCACCTGTGGAGGCAATTTCATCTAGTCGCGAAAGTCTACCTCCCTCTTAATTGATATTTGTGGGCGCATCAAAACCACAGAAACCGGGTTTTTTCCGAAAGCTGGGAGTTGTCGCCAAGTCTGTCGCAAAAACCCGGTTTCTCGCCACCCACCCACAATCCAAAATCTAAGAAACCGGGTTTTTTCCGAAATCTAGGAGTTGTCACCAAGTCTGTCACAAAAACCCGGTTTCTCGCCACCACTTTTAGAATAACAATGGCTCAATTTTGGTCTGTACCTCCTCAATCACATCTTCAGATACAGATTCAACAAATCGAACACCGCGAACTTTCCAGTCTAGACACTTGATTTGATCTGCAAGAATAACTCCCTGAACTTTTAATCCAATTGGTAAAGCAACTTCAAAAGGATACCCTTTTTGTTGCTTGGTAATAGGCATAAATAAAGCTAAAGAACTTTTCTGATTATAAGCACGAGGCGACAGCACAAAAGCAGGTCTAAGTCCTTTTTGTTCGTGTCCTTTAGTGGGGTCAAAGTCTAAATAAACAATATCGCCTCGACTCGGAATGTAGGGATTTGATTGTGTCACCAAACTTCATTCCCCACAGCAACTCCACTGTCAATCTCAGTATGAAGATTTTCTGGGGTAATGGCCTCAATCAACTCCTCAAGCGAATACCGCCGACGAGTTATCGGCTCGATCGTCAGCCTACCATCTATCAAGACAAGCTGCACTTGGGAACCTTCCACTAAGTTAATCTCTTTAGCTAAATGCTGTGGAATCCTAACAGCAAGACTGTTTCCCCACTTTGCGATCGTCCCAACCATAGCCCAATCCTCTAGCTAGTGATATTATTCTGAGGACTTCACCCTTTTTTGAGGATGTATATACAGAGTGTCTACAGTATAGCAACTAAAATCCAAGAAACCGGGTTTTTTCCCGAATCTTCGCCTGTAACCAAATATTCTCGCAAAAACCCGGTTTCTGACTACCCACCCATCAAAAACAAAACAACCGCCAACAGTCAAAACTGTCAACAGTTGTTTCATATATTCAATGCGGATGGCGAGACTCGAACTCGCAAGGACATAATGCCACACGCACCTCAAGCGTGCGCGTATACCAATTCCGCCACATCCGCTCTTTCTGACAATCTGTGGGATTTTTTGCGTTACCAGTTAAAGATTCACAGGTTGAGGTTCCTGAAATTTAACTTGTGACTAGCCCTTTTAGACCACCGATTTAAAACCATAGCACAACTACCACCAAATTGTAAAATAAATTTTTATTAAGAATTTATGGGAAACCATTATCCAGAACATACCGAAAGGGACTATTCTACAGAATATTGAGTGAATTAAGCAGCGAAGATGGGGTTCTCGAAAATTTTAATCGCTAATCGGGGGGAAATCGCCCTCCGCATACTACGCACCTGCGAGGAAATGGGGATTGCCACAGTCGCCGTTCATTCCACTGTAGATAAACACGCCCTACACGTTCAGTTGGCAGACGAAGCCGTTTGCATCGGCCCCCCCACCAGCAGCAAAAGCTATTTAAACATCCCCAACATCATCTCGGCCGCCCTGACGCGCAACGCCGCAGCGATTCACCCTGGCTATGGCTTCCTCGCGGAGAATGCCCGATTTGCCGAAATCTGTGCGGATCATCAAATTACTTTCATCGGCCCAAGTCCGGCTGCGATGCGGGCGATGGGCGACAAATCCACCGCCAAAGAAACTATGCAGCGGGTGAAAGTTCCCACAGTCCCCGGTAGTGTCGGATTGCTGGCGGACGATCGCGAAGCTCTAGCAATAGCCCGCGAGATCGGCTATCCTGTGATGATCAAAGCTACCGCCGGCGGTGGAGGCCGCGGTATGAGGCTAGTCCGAGAACCATCCGAACTCCCCAAACTCTTCTCAGCAGCCCAAGGCGAAGCCGATGCAGCCTTCGGCAATCCCGGAGTCTACCTCGAAAAATTCATCGAAAAACCGCGCCACATCGAAATTCAAATCCTCGCCGACAACTACGGTAATGTCATCCACCTCGGCGAAAGAGATTGTTCGATTCAGCGCCGACACCAGAAACTCCTGGAAGAAGCGCCCAGCCCCGCCCTCAGCCAGAAACTGCGAGATCAAATGGGTCACGCTGCGATTGCTGCGGCTAAATCCATTAACTACACGGGTGCTGGAACTGTTGAATTTTTGCTTGACAAATCGGGCAAGTTCTACTTCATGGAAATGAACACCCGGATTCAGGTCGAACATACCGTCACGGAGATGATTACAGGGCTTGACTTGATCGCCGAACAAATTCGGATCGCCCAAGGAGAAAAACTGCAAATTAAGCAAAACCAAGTAATTCTCAATGGTCACGCGATCGAGTGTCGGATCAATGCTGAAGACCCCGATCGCAACTTCCGACCCCATCCCGGCATAATCACCGGCTTTTTGCCTCCTGGTGGCCCTGGCGTGCGGATGGACTCTCACGTTTACACCGATTACGAAATACCGGCTTACTACGATTCATTAATTGGTAAATTGATAGTCTGGGGGCGCGATCGACCTTCAGCCATCCGGCGCATGAAACGGGCATTGCGGGAATGCGCGATTACCGGCGTCCCCACCACCCTCAGTTTCCACCAAAAAATCCTCGATAGCCCCGAATTTCTCAGCGGCGAAGTTTACACGAATTTCGTCGAACAGTTCATGAATCAAAATAGTCAGTAGGCAGTTGACTGTTAACTGTTAACTGTTGACTGTTGACTGTTGACTGTTAACTGTTGACTGTTGACTGTTGACTGTTGACTGTTAACTGTTAACTGTTAACTGTTGATCCATGCCCAATGCCCAATGCCCAATGCCCCATTCCCCATGCCCCATTCCCCATTCCCCATGCCCCATTCCCCATTCCTACATCATCATCGTCAAAATTCCTTGCTGGCCGAGCATCATTTCCCGGAGCAAGCTACAGATGCCCACCCAAATAATCGGTGTAATGTCCACTCCGCCGATCGGCGCTACAATTTTTCTGGTTAGGACTAAAAAAGGTTCAGTCGGCCAAGCAATCAGACTCAACGGCAACCTGCTCAGGTTCACGCCGGGATACCAAGTCAGGACGATCCGAAAAATAAACAGCAAAGTCATCACCACTAGGACAGAGCCCAGAATCCAACTTGCAACGGTAATACCAGTCATGGGTCTTATCTCGAAAATCTTAAGTTTTGTTACGTCAGCCTTTCATAATTTTAACCGTTTCACAGGTGCGATCGAACACGATCGACAAAATTTTTCCGGCCTTATACCTTCGGATGGAAAGAGTTAGAGGGTTTGAGGGTGCGAGACTGAGAGTTTTCCAGGGTAAAAATATTGCTGGTAGCACCACATCCCTTGCAAAATCCATTGCCGAACTTCTCCCTGAGAACTGACTGCTGATAAAATTAATAAAAATCAAATTGTTGTAACAAAGGCTTTGAATTTATGACTCCTTCACTCGCTAACTTTTTGTACAGCCTGCTTGTGGGCATTTCGCTGGTAGTCATTCCAGCAACGATCGCCCTGATCTTTATCAGCCAAAAAGACAAAATCAAGCGCACCTAAAAAGTCTGCGGGTTTCAAGCGTCCGGCGCGCGAGTCAATTTTGGGATCGCACGATCGGGCATTTCCCCGCTTCCAAAACCTCGGCTACCAGCAACTGTGAAGGCAAAACCTTCAGTTGACGGCCAAGCTGAGGTTTTTTCCCGTTAAACTCATTACTATAAGGTGCGCGAACCTCTTCTGAAAGCCCGATCGGAGGCTGCCCTGTGAAACCACAGTCGGAATAACAGACTGACAGACTTAATGATAGAAGTAAAATCTAACTCGCTAACATAGGAAAGACATAGGAGATAGGCTAATGGTCAATTTAGGATTGAACTTGAGCAGCCTGTTAGGGATCATCCTAGCAGTAGCAGGGGCAGGACTGTACTTTCTGCGATCGTGGCGTCCCAAACTAGCCCGAGACCACGATATTTTTTTTGCAGCCGTGGGCTTGCTCTGTGGCGGTATTCTGTTATTTCAAGGATGGCGGCTTGACCCAATTCTGGCATTCGGTCAATTTCTGCTTGCAGGTTCCGCCATATTTTTTGCAGCCGAAAGCATCAAATTGCGGGGAGCGACCACAGCCCAAGCTAAAAGTCGATCGCAATACGTAGATGAAGAGCGACCAGTCAGCAACGCCTACGCTTACGACGGCTACGATAACGACTTCGACCAGATAGAACCAGAGGAAGACTACCCGCAGCGTCCCCGGATTAGAGGTAGTCAAGAAAATCGTTCCTCGCGGGAAACCTACGACGATGAGCCCCGCCGCCGTCCTTCGTCGAATCGCAACGGTAGCGCGAACACATCTCGGGAGTCGATCGATCGCCCTCCCTCGCGCAAACGTCCGGCGCGCCCAGAAGCCCCGCCCGCCCAAGGCTCTGACAACTGGGACGTTTCAGACAACCCCGAAGAAAGACCGGCCCGCAGCAGCCGCAACCGCCCCCCAACTTCGGAAAACCGCAGTTCTGACGCGCCGCCGAGAACCAAAAAACCTCGGCCAGCGGAAGCATCGAGGTCTCGCCCCAGCAACCGTGACGTAGAAGCACCGCCATCGGACTACGTGGAATATCGCCCCGTAGAATACCCGGAAGACCAACCGGATAGTTCCCCCAATTTCGACAAATAGGCACAGATAAGTAGGTGGGTTAAACTAAACATTTCTCCCGCGAGCAAGACAAAAATTAAGTTGCGTTTATTGATGCCCATCTACTTATTCTCATATCTTAGAATGTTTAAATAACTATAAAATAAAATTTTAAAGACAGCTCAATCAATCGATTTTAGATTTTAGATTTTAGATTTTAGAGGCGACCCCACGGATAAATTCGAGGGCTTGAGGATTTTCGATTTTCGATTTGGGATTGATTCCATGGATAAATCACGTGGCGGGTACCATCAAGAAATTCTTGGTCAAGTAAAATAACCATAAAATTCCCAAAAAAAACTATTTAAATATATTTAATAGTATTCCTATAAAATAATCCTTATCAGGTTCGTAGTGAGGACTTTAGTCCTTCTTTATGCGGACTAAAGTCCTCACTACAAACCTGTTCTGATTTTTGCGGACTAAAGTCCTCACTACAAACCCCTTCGATCGCATAAAATACAACCTCTGGAACTAACTCAAAGTACAATAGTCTAAAATCTAAAATCTAAAATCTAAAATTAGCAATATGCCCTTACTGGAAATAGGAGATCCGGCGCCTTGGTTTTCGATTGCTTCCAGCAATAACCCCTTATTTCATTTCTCGACGGTTGGCGGCCGGCGAGTCGTGCTGTTTTTCTTTGCTAGCGCAGCTTTTGAACAAATCCAAGTTATCCTCAAAAGCTTTCAAGAGCTTTCAGAAGAATTCAAGACTTTGCAAGTACCGCTGTTGGGAGTGAGCGTTGATGCAGCAGACAAAGAACAAAACAGAGTCACACTAATGGCTCCGTCATTCATCTTTTTCTGGGACTTCGACAAAAAAATCAGCCAGCAGTACGGTGTTTGCCAAGATGTAGAACAAAATGGAGTTGGGGGAGTTCACTATGCACCCCAAACTTTTATTCTCAACGAAAACCTTCAGATAATTAACATTTTACCGATGGGCGAACCGCACCAACACGCCCAGCAAGTATTGGATTTTATCAAAACTTTGCCCCCAATTGAGGAAGCCCGACCAGCGACTCGCCACGCCCCGGTGTTGGTAATTCCTAACGTTTTGGACAGAGAATGTTGCCGCAGTTTGATCGATATATACAAAGCTGACGGCGGCACTCCCTCAGGTTTTATGAGGCAAATAGACGGGAAAACTGTTGGCATTCACGATGATAATTTCAAGAAACGTCGAGATTTATTTATTGAAAACCCGAATTTGCAGCGAAAATTGAGTGCGATTATTCTGCGTAGGGTGGTACCGGAAGTACAAAAAGCTTTCCAGTTTAAAATTACTCGGTTTGAACGGTATTTAATAGCTTGTTACGATGCCCAAAGTGGCGGTTATTTTCATCCACACCGCGACAATACGAGCAAAGGTACGGTGCACCGCAGGTTTGCGATGACTTTGAACTTGAATGTGGGGGAGTACACGGGGGGATTTTTGCGGTTTCCGGAGTACGCGCCGCACGGTTATAAAGGAGATTCTGGCACGGCGATTATTTTTTCGTGTTCTTTGCTGCACGAAGCGACGGCGATGATTAGCGGTGAGCGTTTTGCTTTGCTGTCTTTTTTCTACGGCGATGAGGATGCTTTGGTGCGGGACGCTAATTTTAAGTATATTGTCGATCGCTCGCCAGAAGATTCGAGAATTGCCGAAACTGCTGGCTTATCTTAGTTTTGCAACCAAACTCTGGCCCTATAAGTCGATCGATTTACCAAAAACTCAGCAGCAGGCTAAATCTTAAAGCAATCTCAAGCTTAAATTTATCAATAGCCCTCTCCAAGTCCTAAAATAATTACAGGCCATAGTTAGCAGTTGACCCGAACACCTAACTACTAGCTGCCGATCGTTAAAAAATACTAATTCACGCTCATGAATTTCAAACTTCTAAGTTTAGCGGTATCAGGAATTTTCATAGTTGGGGTTGCAGCCAGGGCTGCTGCGGTTGTTAAGGTGCCCCCCCGACAGCAGGAGGCAAATTTAGCGGAATTTAACTCTGTGCGTTTCCCAGGCGCGATCGCCCAAAATGCCGAAGAACAAACGAATATTCGGGTATACGAAAAAGCCAGTCCGGCGGTTGTTACCGTCGATACAGCTAAATCTAACGGTAGCGGCACAATTATCAGCCCCGACGGCATGGTGTTAACCAACGCCCACGTTGTTTCTGCCGGCGGTACCGTAAATATAATTTTGTCAGACGGCAGAAAACTGGTCGCCGATGTCGTTGGATTCGGCGAAGAAGGTTTAGACTTAGCCGTGGTGAAGATTCGCGGTCAAACCAATTTGCCGACAATTCCTTTAGCCCGTGCCGGTTCGGTGAAAGTCGGACAACAAGCATTTGCGATCGGCAATCCTTTCGGTCGATTTCAAGGTACTTTTACAGTCGGAATCGTCAGCCGCATCGACGCAGCCCGTGGCTTAATTCAAACTGACGCGGCCATCAATCCCGGTAATTCCGGCGGCCCGCTGCTTAATAGTTCTGGAGAATTAATTGGCGTCAATACTTCTATTTTTACTCGCGGCCAGGGCGGAGGCAATATCGGTATCGGTTTTGCAATTGTCATAGACAAAGTGCCAGCTTTCTTGAGTGCGGTGCGAGAAGGGCGAGCTCCCCGCGTTGCTCAAAGGCGATCGCCATTTGGCAGCAAATCACCTCAAAAAGTTGCGTTAAACGGGCCCGCCGTCACAGGCAAACTTACCGACAAGTCTAGCATTCTGCCCGCAGACAACAGCTTTTTTGACCTCTACTCCTTTGAGGGAAAAGCGGGACAGCAAATCACAATAGAAATGAAAAGTCAAGAGATTGACCCTTATTTAATTTTGCTCGGCCCCAACGAGCGCGAAATCGCGCAAGACAATGACGGAGCAGGCAGTAAAAACGCCAGAATTACAGTCAGGCTGCCAGCAGATGGCACTTACACGTTGCTGGCAAATTCCAACGAAGCTAGGCAGTTGGGGGCTTATACGTTAGAACTCAAAGCGAGTGCTCCTAGCGCACCTTCTCGGGCGATTTTGCAAGAAGAAGGCGCTTTAGTCGCAGGTGGCCCGGTATTGCCTTCTGATAACAGTCTGTATCGCGAGTATACTTTTGAAGGTCGATCGGGTCAGTCTGTCAGCATTTCCCTGGAAAGTACAGATTTCGATCCCTATGTGGCTATCTTTGACCCTAACGGCAAATTAGTGGCAGAAAATGACGATGCGAGCGATTCGAGCAAAAATGCGTTTCTGAGCGTTACTTTGCCAGCTACGGGTCGCTACCGCGTGATTGTCAATGCTTATGATGCTTCGGGTCGGGGTCGTTACAATCTAACTATCCGCTAAAAGTTGGTAATTGGTAATTGGTGATTAGTGATTGGCAGTTAAAACGTTCTTCATTCTCATAACTAACAACTAACAACTGACTATTGACAACTGCCAACTGTCAACTGTCAACTGTCAACTGTCAACTGTCAACTGACTATCGAGGTAATTCATGGGTCAAATTAGATTTTGGGCGATCGCGCCAATTGCTCTACTAGCTATTTTTTCTGGGAAACCGACTCTCTCGGTACCAGTGTCAAATCCAGGTGAAGTTACTAACAGCAGTTCCCCGATCGTTTCAGCAGAATTTCCTCAAAATTCACATAATGCGAGTCAAGCGGGCAAGGCTGTTTTAGCTCAAGCAAGCCCCAGCCCGTCGCCTTCTGGGCTGCCAACTCCAAAGGCCTCGCCAACTCAGACCCCAACTGTACAACCTTCGCCAAGTCCTGATGGGCGATCGTCAAAAATCATTTTAGAGCAAAAGGGAGAACTCACAACTTCTAAGTCTTCGGTACTGCCCTCGGACAGCAGTTTGTACGATGAGTACACCTTTGAAGGCACTCAGGGTCAGAAAGTGGTTGTCAATGTAGAAAGTAGCGAGTTTGATACTTATCTGGCTGTTCTCAACTCCCAGGGCGAGCTACTGGGAGAAAATGATGATGTCACGCAGCAAAATTCCAATTCTGAGCTAACTCTTACCTTGTCTGCGAGCGGCCGCTACCGCGTAGTTGTCAATGCTTACGATCCACCTCCAAAAGGTAAAGGTAAGTACAGTTTGATTATCCGTGAAGTGACTGGAAATTAATTGGCTCTAAATCCAGTATCTATTTCTATTACTTAACTCAATTTCCAGGTTTTACAAGCAGGAATGTAGGTTGAAAATGGATGATTATCTATTTTTTTACCTGTTTTTCAGGGAGAGGATGTATATCATGTCGGGCAAATTACCGGGTGCATCTCAGGTTTTGCAAATATGTGTGTAGGGGCGAAGCATGACCGCAGTAAATATGAGATTATAACTAATAACTTATATGCGGTCATGCTTCGCCCTCTTGAAAAGTGATATAGCGGTTCTCAGAGAGATGAGGTACGTTGTTGGGCTTCAGCCCTCTTAGTTGAACTGATTATATAAGCTGTCAGTCATACCTCATCTTTTTGAGAAAGGCTATATGCACCCAAATTACCCTAATAAAGCTGTTTGATTGTTCGGACTTCAGTCCTCGGATCATGAGGACTTGAAGTCCAAACGATCGAACCAATTTTACAGTGTTGTTGGAGCGGAAATGATATTACGCATCAGTAGCTATCCACCGAGTTATACTGAATTTAACGCAAGCCCAGCCAGGTAAAAAAATCCTGGCGGGTGAAGAATTCTAGCAGCAAAAGTCCCACGAATCCCACCATTGCAAATCGTCCGTTGATTTTTTCGGCGTAGGCATTCCAGCCAAAAGCAGGTTCTGCTGGTTGTGGGGTATTTGGAGTTGTCGGTTTTGGTGATGGAGGTGTTTTAGCAGTCATTTAAAAGTTTTGAGTTGTGAGTTTTGAGTCAGGATTTTTGGGAAGATTGCCGATCGCACAACTTGTAATTTACCCGAAATTGACCGCCGATCGCTAATCTGCCGACTTTTCTAAATTTTGCACCGATTCGATCAAATCTCGCACGGTTTCGGTACCTTCAGAAGGCTCAAAGGACAAGGGGAATTTGCCGCGGGCGAGCATTCTTAAACCCAACGGGCCCAGACTCAGCAAGCCTTGAACGTCGCGGAAATAGTTTCCTACTACTTCGATACCGAATTTGCGCTCGTCTATCCAGCCACCTTCTTTAACGAGATTAATTAAGACTTTGCGGTGGCGGATCGATCGACTGGCTTGGTCGTCTTTGCGATCGAGAATCTCCTGTTTAATCTTACCAATTTGATCCATCGGCGCCACTTCCATCGGACAAACCGAGTTGCAGTAGTAACAGCGGGTGCAGCCCCAGACGCCTGCGGTTCCTTCGTTGTACTTTTCCAGCCGATTTTCGGTTTCGCTGTCGCGGGAATCGGCGATCGTCCGGTAAGCTTTGGCGAGGGCGTGGGGGCCGACAAATTCCGGGTTGACTTCCCGAGCGTTGCACTCAGAATAGCACGCGCCGCAGAGGATACAGTTACCAGTTTGGTCGAGTTTCGATCGCTCTTCGGGAGTTTGCAGAAATTCGCGTTCGGGAATTGCTCGCGAGGCTGTGCTGACATAGGGTTCAACAGCTTCCAGGTTGTCCCAAAAACTGGTCATGTCAACCACCAAATCTTTAATTACCGGCATATTTCCCATGGGGGCGACGGTAATTTCTGGGATGAAATCGCCAGGCTGTTGTGCTGAACTCGAATGGGCTATTTTTTGCAATCTCGCAAGTTCGCTACCGACATTTTCTTTGCAAGCTAAAGCCGAGCGCCCGTTAATTCGCATCGAACAACTGCCGCAAATTGTATTGCGGCAATTTTTGCGATAAGCTAAAGTGCCGTCTTGTTCCCACTTGATGCTGTTGAGGCAGTCTAGGATGGTATTGCTTTCATCCACGTCTAGGGTGTAAGTGTGAACGCGGGGAGCCTCGTTTTGATTTTGGCGGACTACGTTAAAGCGGACTTGCATATTTTGAGTAAAGAATTTAGTTTCTATTTTAAGCTAGATTTTCTGGCGATATAAAAAGACATTTATTTTTTAACAACTAGCTAAAGCGTGAGATTTAAGCAGCTTGATTATTGTTTGAGAAACGGCAATAATCCTTAAGTTATAAATCATCAATCGCAACTGTTTTCAGCGGATTTTTTAGCTGATAATTGGATAAACAAGTGATCGATCGGTGCAGTTCGCGAAGGAGGAGGTGCCTGATGTCCAGCTTGTTTGTTTTAACTTTCATGTTTTCAACGCCAGCATTTTGTCTGGGTTTAGTAAATCCTCAATGGGTGGGACTGGCAACTCGCAAGCTATCTGTGGCTGTTTACGGCGTTTTGATGGTCGCTTCCTTTGTATCGGTTGGCTTGGCAGCACCTAAGCCGCCGCAGCCTGTTTCCTCGCTGCTGACCTCGATAGAATGGCAAGAATCTAGGTTCAACAGTTGACAGTTGACAGTTTGAGAGCGACCTCTACCCTTAAGTCCGAGGATTGGACTAATGAATAGTCTAATTTTAATTTCTCCCGAGCAGGCGGGCGGGCTTTCAACCAATTCTTTCTGGTAATCACATCTTGGCGATGAAGGAGGGGGTGCTGCCAGCAAACCTGGCTCTAAGGGCACAGTTACGAGCAATTTTACCTGTTAGAGGTAGCTCCGGGCGATCGGCTCGATCAAGATAAAGACTCGATCGAAAATCGAAACGTTGTGTTAGATTTGCACGCGCTAACAGCCTCGGTTAATGATTTAGCTGTTTTGGGCGATCGTACTGATTTGAAGAAGGACGATCGATCGGCTAATATGATTTAATTGTTGAGCTTGCGGTGCGAGTCCATCTATGACTTACAGCTTGAGAATTGTAGATTTGCCGAGTAGCGAACGGCCGCGGGAAAGGCTAATGGCCGGCGGCCCGAAAAGTTTGGCGACTGCGGAATTGATTGCTATTCTACTGGGTACCGGTCAGGGCCCCGGCAAACTTTCGGCTGTCGGACTCGGACAGTATATTTTAAATCAGTTGAGCTTGCACCAGCGGGATCCTCTGGGTGTACTCCGCGGCATTAGCGTGCAGGAGTTGACGCAGATTCACGGCATCGGCCCAGCCAAGGCTACTTCGATTTTGGCTGCCGTGGAGTTGGGGAAACGGGTGTTTCAGTCGCGGCCGCCGGACATGGCCGTGGTGGACTCTCCACAAGCTGCTGCGGATGCTCTGAGTCAGGATTTGATGTGGCAGTCTCAGGAACGTTTTGCTGTGGTGCTGCTGGATGTCAAAAATCGGCTGCTGGGTACTCAAGTAATTACGATCGGCACAGCTACCGAAACTTTAGCTCACCCAAGGGATATTTTTCGGGAAGTGATCCGCCTTGGGGCAACGCGAGCAATTATCTCGCACAATCACCCCTCGGGGAGTGTAGAGCCGAGCCCGGAGGACATTGCTTTGACACGGCAGTTGCTTGCTGGAGCGCAGTTTTTGTCGATTCCGCTGCTGGATCACTTGATTTTGGGAAATGGCGATTTTCGGAGCTTGCGACAGACTACGACGCTTTGGGAGGAGTATCCCCAGGGCGATTGAACTATTATACTTAACTAACTCGATTGCTATCATTAGTTATTTGTATCTTTCGGCTGTTCGAGGGCTGAATCAGCCGTCACAGCAGAAGTTTTGTGGGGGCTGGAGTCTACGGTTACATAGTGTTTGAGGTTAATGTCGCTGCTGATACTTAGTTGCGATCGCAACTCGGTTAATCTAGTAAAGGTAGGCTGAAGAGGTCGCTAATTCGATTTTTTTTCAGCATACTAAACGTATACTGAACCAGCACCTAGATACTCAATTCTTAAGAAATTATGAAATTGGGTGTAAAATATACGGCGTGGTGATAGGAGAAAAACTGTGTTTCTGAGACTTGCAGAACAACACCGTAAATTCGTCCAAGATTTGGTCATGAACCTCCAGGCTTTGGCGATCGTGCTAGAGCGTCGGGGTTATTTGGCATCCTGCTACACTTGCGGGGGTCAGATGAACAGTGCCTCATTTATGGTCAGTTTGACGGACAACCATCTGATTCGATTTTTAGTGTCAGATTACGGTATCACATGGACTGAGATGCGGGACGATCGCGAACTGATGAAACTAGAAGGTGCAGAGGCAATTAGTCAGTTACAAGAACTGGCAAATCTCGTAAAGTACCAAATCCAACCTTCGGAAGCTACTTTGGCGACGGCGCAGCGAGTTTAGCAGTTGCACGGTTCTGAGGAAAGCGGCAGCGAAAGTCGGTGTTTGCCACCTGCAACCGAATCCCCAGCGAGTTAGTTGAGAGGAACAGGTTGCACAGCAATGGCAGCTCAATAGACAAGGGTAATTTCAGGGTGCTTTCAGACACTCATTTTAGCCGTCAGTCGATCGAAGTCTGCCAGGGCCGACAGCAGTCATGCTATATGACGCGATATCAATGGTGCTTTTAACATTCAGTTAAAAGCTTTGACAGATACCGCAACATCTGACGTGAAAGTTTCATTTCAGATTGTGCCACAGACAGAAAACTCCGGCATCAGCCCGATTTTTCTAGGTTAAAGGTATCTGCATAACTTTATGCAAAAAGTGTCTAACTTGGAACCTCTAGTTTTTTGGCAGCAGTTGATTCTGTCTTAAGAGCGATTTGCCAAAAGTAAAACTGCTAATGCTCGTCGCCTGCGATGTTAATTTCTCACTTTGACATTCAAAAGTCAAGGCATTGAAATTAACTATGAGCAGGCAGGTAAAATTTAACATCCAGAGTGAGGATGAGGCTGTGAAGATTGGGCGAAAAGCCGCCCCAGGGTGGATATGCGGACGAATTGCGTTTATTTTTGCTTTTCGATTTAGCTGATAAGGTTGGTTAACAGCTCACAATTAACTTAAAACAGCATCACTGCTGTAAAAAATCTCACAGCCGGCTTTAGCCGGCTAAGTTTTGTGTAACTTTAAGCTTCTGCGTCATGTTTGACCGTTGTAGCCGCGGAAGTTATCACTCATCATTAGGTCAACTGTCAACTGGCAACTGGCAACTGTCAACTGTTTTTTGAAGTGCGCGATCGCAGTTGCTACTAATATTTTATAATATATTAATATTTTCTCCCAAAATATTTATCCCCAAGGTTGGAGTCAGAATCAAATGGTAAATTTAAGCGAACTTCTAGAACCCATCGCCAGCCAATTTCGCAGTCTCGGAATTCCCGAACCAATTACCCATTGGGGACATCCTGTAATGATGGGAATCGTGGTTGTGGCCATGGGTAGCTTCGTCGGGTATACGGGATGGCAGGGACGTTTGGCCGCCGATAAGGATGTCGCGCTCAAAAGTCGAGCGGATCACCGCAAGCTAGCACCGTGGATGTTTCTGTTTCTAGCTTTGGGCTACACAGGGGGCTTGCTGTCGCTGGTAATGCAGCACAAGCCTGTTATGGAAAGCCCGCACTTTTGGACGGGTTCGGGAGTGCTGGTTTTGCTGGCTGTTGGTAGCTTGATTTCACTGACAGGTTTTGGAGGCAATAAGCTGGCACTGCGGGCGGTTCACGCTTATTTGGGCACAACTGCCCTGGCACTTATGGTGCTGCACGCGGCTTTCGGTTTAAAATTAGGTCTGTCTATTTAAGGTAGTACCAGTCTGTTCTCGTTCAGATGAGTTGCGTTCCCCCCTAACCTACCTAAAAAAAGGGGGGACAAGAGACGCAAAGTGTCTCTTGCACCAGGAGCAGGAATGGAGCGCTTAAAGTGAACTCCTACTGCCATTTTTTAGGAGAATTTAGGGGAAGGGAAACGAAGACTCAAACCGAAATATCTGGTTTTCAGCTTAAGCTGTGCGGTTTTGAAAAGTAAAAGAAAGTATATTTGCGATCGCAAAAATTGCTAATCTTAGTAACTACCAAGACAGTTAGGAAGTGATTAAATTGCGGTAACGATTGATTCTATTTATTTCATTCTGCCTGATGACTAATGACTAATAAGGTTCGATCGCGGGGGGACAGCAAAACATGACTAATGACTAATGACTGATGACTAATGACTGATGACTAATGACTAATAACGTTCGATCGCAAAAACAGCAATCTGGTTTTTGAAGAGGGCGAAGCATGACCGCATATAAGTTATTAGTTATAATCTCCTATTTTCTGCGGTCATGCTTCGCCCCTACGGATATATTCGCCTTGCACCCGACTAATGACTAATGACAACTGACAACTGACAACTGACAACTGACTAATTCCATAGTTTCTAATTAATGAATCAAGCAACGGGTGTCATTTTCTGTATTGCCTACATTGTGGGATTGATTTCTACAGGAGTTTCTTGGGGTAGGTACGGGATATTTGCTTTAGGAATAGCGGTCGCAGTCGCCATGCCTAAATTGTTGTTAAAGTATACAAGGAACTCTTTCAAAACCACTAATAAAAGACGCAGCAGAACGAAAGAAAATGCTCTGGAGGAACCCTTAGAAACGAGGGAAAAATTGAGCTTGCTTGAGATGCTGCCGAGAGCAAAATGGGTGTGGGCTGTCGCGGGTTCGATCGCATTTTTGGCGAGCATTTATTTTGCAATTCGATCGCCCCAACCGGCAATGAATGACATCAGCAAACTGATTCCCGTTGGCGGAAACACTCAAGAAGTGGCGGTGACAGTTCGCGGTAGACTGGCTAGTACGCCCCGATTAACTCGATCGGGCCGATCGCAATTTTGGCTAGACACGGATGCAGTTAGCGAAATCAACGGCGGCGAAGGAGGAGTAGTCGTCAACCGCCCAGTATCCGGCAAACTCTACGTTACAGTGCCCCTGCTGCAAGCAACGGGCTTGTATGCCGACAATACGATCGCAGTTGTGGGATCATTGTACAAACCGCAGCCGCCGTCGAATCCAGGGGCTTTTGATTTTCAAGCATATTTAGCCGGACAAGGGGCTTTTGCAGGACTCAAAGGGCGTCAGATTGACTGGAAGAGAGAAAATGCGATCGCGGATGTCAATCGACTTAACACCAAAACGGGTGCTTTCTGGGAGTCAACCGGGATGCAGCCGTCGCCAATTCAAACGATGCGGATGCGGATTGTGCGATCGCAAGTATCACAGTTGAGTGTTCCCGAAGGGCCGTTGATCAGTGCGATCGCCCTGGGCAAACAAGCAGTTGATTTACCCTACACCATCCGCGACTCTTTTGTGCAGGCTGGATTAGCCCACGCGATCGCAGCTTCGGGTACTCAAGTTTCGATGGTTTTGGGTTTAGTTTTAGCTTTAACCAGGCGCTTTTCCAAACAATTACAATTTGGTTTTGGCGTCAGTGCTTTATTTTTGCTCGTGGGATTAACAGGCTTTGAAGCTTCAATCTGCCGCGCCGCCTTGATGGGATTTGGTACACTATTTGCTTTGGTACTAAGTCGCGAAGTTAAGCCGTTGGGATTGCTGTTAATCGCTGCTACTATTTTACTGCTAGTTAACCCTTTGTGGATTTGGGATTTAGGTTTTCAACTGAGTTTTTTGGCAACTCTGGGATTAGTGGTGACAGCGCCGCCGCTGATGGCAAAGTTCGACTGGATGCCACCTGCGATCGCTTCAATTCTGGTGGTTCCCATCGCCGCTTCAGTGTGGGTGCTGCCACTGCTACTTTACGTTTTTAGTGTGGTATCACCTTACAGCATTTTAGTCAATATTATTGCGGCTCCTTTACTGTGGATTTTGAGTATTGGCGGGATGGTTAGCGCTTTAGCTGGATTGATTTTTCCGCCGGCTGGGAGTGTGTTAGCCCAACTGCTTGACTATCCGGCAAAGGGGTTAATTGCGATCGCCGAATATTTCTCGCAATTGCCAGGTAATTCGGTAGCTGTCGGCCAAGTATCGGCGTTTCAACTAATCGCGCTTTACAGTTTAATCTGCTGGGTTTGGCTGGGGGGAAGAAGGAAGAAGGAAGAAGGAAGAAGGAAGAAGGAAGAGGGGAGAGGGAAGAAGGAAGAAGGAAGAAGGAAGAAGGGGAAAAGCAGAGTTTTTGCGCTGCGGATTTCTGCGGCTTGGATTTTACCGCTGGCACTGATGGCGGGAATTGGAGTCGTAGCTTTGCCAGCTTGGCACGTTCAATCATCTTTATTTCAAGTTACTTTGCTGGCGACATCTGGGGAACCAGTTTTGGTAATTCAAGATAAGGGAAAAGTGGTGCTAATTAATAGCGGTGATGAAAATACGGTGAGGTTTACAGTATTGCCTTTTTTGCAGCAGCAAGGAGTTAATTCTGTGAATTTTGCGATCGCCACTCACGGTCATTTAGGCTTGAGCGGCGGTTGGGGAAAATTATTAGAACGCTTGCCAATTAAAACATTTTATGATAATAACGCTCCCAAACAAATTCACCGCGGCAGCAATCAGGAATTTATGACGGCTGTGCAATCTCGCCAAGGCGTTTACTTTCCTTTAGAAACTAACAAGAAAATTGATCTGGGTTCGACGCAGTTGCAGTTCGTGGATGCGGAAATCCCGGTGGTAGAATTACTGGTGGGCGATCGCACTTGGTTGCTTGTCGGTGACATGACACCGGAAGCGCAAAGTATGTTATCAAAGAGATTAGCAGCCACGGGAACATTGAAGCGGGTAGAAGTGCTGTGGTGGTCTGGAAAAACCCTGACAGCCGAGTTATTGAGCGCAGTTGGGCCACAAGTGGCGATCGCATCCTCAGACGAAATCGACCCAGAAACCGCCGCCCAACTGAGCCAAAGCAAAACCCAGATTTTCTGGACAGGGCGCGACGGAGCTCTTCAGTGGACGCCAGCAGGGGGATTTAAGACGACTCTGGAATCGGAAGAAAATCAAACTTCTTTTCTGTAAGGATTTACAATGTGGCGCACTGTGCGGTAAAATACTTTTAGCTCGCATCTCAAGTTTATTGGAGAGGTGGCAGAGCGGTTGAATGCGGTAGACTCGAAATCTACTTTAGGGGTGACTCTAACGTGGGTTCAAATCCCACCCTCTCCGTTTTTCAAGACTTCTGGCGTAAGATATGCAAAGTACATCAAGATAAACTTGCATATCTTACGCCATATTTTAGTGAAGATTTAGAAAAAGCCAATAATTCCTCCACCTCGCTGTTACTAGGAGTTTGTGTGACAACTCATTTGAGAGACTTGACAATTTGCTTTTGTTACAATGATAGAAAATTTGACACAATTCTTAAACTTCAAACCGCACATCTTATTTATGTACGGAAAGAGCGATCGCCCAACTGCTGTTTTGAGCCACATATACAGTATTGTGGAAGAATTCTATCATGTCCGAAAAGAACGCTCCCAATAAAGTTGGTTCGTAGTGAGGATTTTAGTCCGCATCATCCGAGGACTAAAGTCCTCACTACAAACACGTTTTATTACAGTAATACAACAGGCATGAGATGAGTTATTGAAACCAACCTAGGCGAATATGACTTTTATGAACTTAACAATATGATTTTTATGAGTCCATCCAATGACTTTATGAATTGACTTTAAAAAAGCTTTTATTCATAATCATCATATGAACATAAAACAGGACGGAGCCAGTGTCGCCAAAGCCTAGCAGCTAATATTGCGGTCTAGCTAAATCAAATATATGTAGATATTTCTACAGGTTGCAAGCAGGAGTATTTTTTGGTAAGTAACAGATTTATTAGACTGTCCCAGGAAATGCTGACAGAAATCAAAGTATCTAAACAAAATCTATTGCAGGAGAACTAATTATGTATCAAGAACCTCAAAAAAGAAAAGGCCCGCCGCCAATTGTTTTTATTGCATTTCCTTTGATTGCCTGGGGTGCATTCACGTTTATTCCACAGATATTAAAGGGCGGAACTTCACTTAGATTAGTTTCTGGTAACAGTCGTCTCAGTTGGGGAGATAAGATATTGATGCAATCGCAAAAAACAGCAGGAAAACAAGCAGGTGTCAAAGCTTTTGCTGAGGGTAATTACAAAGAAGCTGTTAAAAACTTTCGGGAATCGCTGCAACAAAATCGCAACGATCCAGAGACTCTAATTTATTTAAATAATGCCAAAGTCAATAATGATAATTCTCTGCAAATAGCCGTCAGCGTTCCGATTGGCACTAACCCGAATGTAGCGCAAGAAATGCTCCGAGGAGTTGCCCAAGCTCAAGAGGAAGTTAATGCTGGGGGAGGGATTAATGGTGCGGGTTTGCAAGTTTTGATTGCGAACGATGATAACAGTCCAGATTTTGCCAAAGAAGTTGCAACCGAATTCGTAAACGATCCGAAAATTTTAGCAGTCGTCGGACACAATGCTAGTAATGCTTCTTTGGCTGCTGCTCCTATCTATCAAGAAAAAAAACTGGTGATGGTGACGCCAACTAGCTTTGCTAACAATTTATCAGGTTTTGGTAGCTACATTTTTCGGACAGTCCCCCCGATTCAATCGATGGCGGCTCCTTTAGCAGAATATATGGTTAAGAAAGCTGGCAAAACTAATGTTGCTATCTGCTATGACTCTCAAGCTCCTGATAACGTATCGTTTAAGGATGAATTTGTTTCGTCGTTTTCGGCTTTGGGTGGCAAGGTAGTGCCTACGGTTTGTGACTTTTCAACGCCAACTTTTAATTCGAGTGCTAGCATTGCTGATGCTGTTAGCAAAGGTGCACAAGCGTTAATGGTAGCACCTCATATCGATCGCATCGATCGCGCGATCGACCTAGCTCGCCTCAATACTGGCAAATTAGCGCTCTACGGCAGCACGACACTGTACACCTTTCAAACGGTAAAAGAGGG
This sequence comes from Microcoleus sp. PH2017_28_MFU_U_A, assembly GCF_020738035.1. Classification (NCBI taxonomy): domain Bacteria; kingdom Bacillati; phylum Cyanobacteriota; class Cyanophyceae; order Oscillatoriales; family Microcoleaceae; genus Microcoleus; species Microcoleus sp. PH2017_28_MFU_U_A. The sequence goes on along the minus strand of NZ_JAEQCX010000127.1, from coordinate 2,925 downwards.
GAACAAAGACGTTGACGGGCTTGTTTTGTCCGTTCCGTGGCATCCTGACACTAATCCCAACAACCCATTTTCTAAGAATGCGATTCAAAAGTGGGGAGGTGCCGTGAATTGGCGAACCGCCACGAGTTTTGATGCGACTAAAGCTATTATCAGCGGTTTGCAGCGCAGCAATACGCGAGAAGGATTGCAACAAGCACTTAGGGCTCCGAATTTCGTTACCTCTGGTGCGAGTGAGGATGTGAGGTTTTTGCCAACGGGCGATCGATGGAACAAAGCGATTTTAGTACAGGTTCAACGCCAAGGCAACGATTACAGGTTTGTGACGCTCCCGTGATTGGGTGACACAAGAGCGAGTCAGGCACAAATTGAACTCTTTCCCTTCTTTTCTCAACCTTCGCGTCTTTGCGGTTTGTTAGTCTGCGTAGGGTGTGTCGCCATTAAAAATCATGCAGCATTCAATCAACTTTTTTAGCGGCGACTCACCTTATAATATTTATAAAAAAGCTTGCTACAACAAAAATCTTGGGACAGGTGCGTCGCGATGAGATTGTCCCTCTTTTTTGATTATTGTCGATGGCGACGCACCCTACAGCTACTAATGATTAATGTCTAACTGCTATTGCAACTTAACAGCAGCCCGCTGAATCGGCAAAACTTCATCTAATGTCAATTCGCGATCGGCTGTTAGGTGACTGGAACAGCAAATCGTGCTGAAATAAAGAGGACGACCGACAACTTGAGAAAAATGCTGTTCCAAAAGTAACCGAGAAGTAATATCGCCCAACAGTTCAGAGATATCTTTTGTCAATTGTTCAGTATCGTCGCGGTGAGTAATTCTGAACCCAAAAGGCGTTTTGCCGATCGACTTTTTAATCTCCGCATCAAAAGCATCATCTTTACCAGCCACAAAAGCCGCAGACTGAGCTGTCAAAAATTGCCAAGCTTCTGGAAACATCTTGCGAATGTTTTCCAGAGGATTTCCGGTTTCGTAAACTAAAGTAGCAGTTTTGCAATCCATGAATCCGACCTCAGGTAGTTAGTAGTGTGTCTCGACTGTATTTCAAGTTTTGATATTGGTTATCATATTCATAATTGGCCACTAAATCAAGGGCTGTTCTGTCTTCTCTTCCTCTGCGCTCTCTGCGGCCTCTGCGGTTTAATCATTCAGAAACACTTGTGACGCATCAAAACCAAAGAAACCGGGTTTTTTTCCCAATCTGCACGCCATAACAAAGTATTCTCCCAAAAAACCCGGTTTCTGACTACCCGGCCCAATGCTCTGGGAAAGCCGATTTCCAATGCCCAATGCCCTGGGTAGGCTGATGCCCAATGCCCAATGCCCAATGCCCAATCAAAAAAAACTATCTTTTCCAATACCTGCGCCAGTGAAACAAATTCTCCCACAAATTCTGCATAAAAGTATTGCTGCGGAGACGCTGCGACTCCCAAACAGCAGCAGTTTGACCGTTAATGGCCGAAAAACTCGACCAAATATAAGGAAGTTCGGCGATCGCCTCAACCTTCATTCCGTGACGCACAGCAAAGGCGATCGCATGAATCAACTCCGCAGCTTGCGGGCCGACAATAGTCGCTCCCAAAATCTCCCCGTCACGCCGCCCGACAATCTTACAAAAACCCGTTGTCTCCCCGGACATTTGAGCTCTTTCAACATTCTTGAAATATTCCCTAGCCACAATCAGATCGTCTCCAAAACGGCGCCTTGCTTGCGCTTCTGTCAAGCCAACCCTCGCCAACTGCGGATCGGAAAAAATCGCCCAAGGAATCCCGCGATAATCTATTTGATACATCGGCAAAAACAAAGCATTTTTCACAGCAACCGCAGCTTCGCAATTGGCGATGTGAGGGAACGAATAACCGCCAGCAACATCGCCACAAGCGTAAATTCGAGAATTAGTTGTTTGCAGCTTTTCATTTAAAATCAACCCGCGATCGCTAAATTTAACCCTAGCAGCTTCCAGATTTAACCATGCAAAATTGTGTCCGCGGCCAGCGGCGAGAAAAATCTCCTCAGCTTCGATCGCCCTTGCCCCAGCTTGAATCCACTTTTTACCGTCAATCACCCTAGCTTGAGTCACCTCAGTCGCAGTCAGAATCCGCACTCCTTCAGCTTCCATTCCAGCTTGCACCAAACCAGCAGCCTCGCGGTCTTCTTTCGCCAAAATCTGCGAACTTTTCACCACCAAAGTCACAGCAACGCCCAGCCGAGAAAAAGTCTGAGCCACTTCAACACCGCTGGGATCTGCACCGATTACAGCCAAACTTTTCGGCAACTTTGGCAGTTTTGCCAATTCCCCGACTGTTTCGGAAGTAAAAAAGCCGACAGACGAAAGTCCTTCAATATTGGGAATTGCAGGTAGAGTTGGACAAGCTAGCAAATAACAGCGCGATCGCAATTTCCGATCGCCCGCAATCAAAGCCAAATTCGGTTTGGCAACAAACTCGCTGTTACCAAAAATAATATCAACCCCGCGAGCAGCTAAAACGGCGAGATCGTCAATTTCTGACAAATTAGAAACAACGCCGTCAGCCCACTTCTTAACCCCGTTAAACTGCAATGCGATCGGCATTTCGGAATTAGCCAGATCTGGGCGAAGTCCGAACTGTGGGTGGCTCATCTGGTGAGCAAAACGAGCAGCCTCTCTCAAAGTTTGGCTGTATTTCAAACCCAGGGCGATCGACTCTTTCCCCCCCGCCGGCAAATCTTGAGAATTACTGAGCGGTTCCACCAAAGCAACGCGAGCCGGGAAATTAGTTGCAGTCAAAGCAGCATAACGTCCGGCCGCAGTTCCACCAATAATCACTAAATCATAATCAAGCATAAATAAATTTGTCAGATAAGACGGCGGTTGAAACCGCTCCTATACAAACGATGTCCGCCTCCGCGGACTCAAGAAAACAACGTAA